>CBFIDS010000153.1:0-4864 GCA_965661435.1 Roseivirga sp. | reverse complement strand
GCTGAACAAGATTATAAAACCATATTGGATGAGTATGTGACTAGTAGAGTGGCAAATTCAGCACTGCTTGGTCTCCAGAATACCTTGAAATTAAATGATAAAGTACTTGAGTTCGATCAGTATTTAGCCAGGTATAAAAGTGCAAATCCAGATAATCAGGCGCTAGAGAATATAGAGTTAGAGTCTGCGAAAAACCTTTACTTCGGTCAAGAGTATGCAGCTGCAATCGGTGCTTTTGAAGATTATGAAAAGAATTACGCCAGTAGCCCATTGGCCCATCAGTCCAAATTCTACAGAGCAGAGTCTCATTACAGGCTAAATAATACCGAAAAGGCACTGGAGCTTTATTATGAACTGGATAGAGAAGCTCAGGTTTCTGACATTGATGTAGTCTTCCAAAGGATTGGAGAACTTCAACTAAAGGCGGGAGATTTTGGTGAGGCCGCAAACTATTATAGTAAGCTTGAGCGAATTGCAGTTTCTAAACGTCAAGAGAATGATGCTTGGGCAGGGCTTTTAGAAGCATACTTTAATCTAGCTAGTTACGATGATATGCGTAATTATGCAGAGAACATCATTACCAAGGGAAATATTAGCCAAGAGCAAGTGAATAAAGCTCATCTCTATCTAGGGAAATCAGCATATTTAGAAGGGGATTATGATAATGCCATAAACGACCTTTTGAGTACCATAAATACATCTACCAACAGATATGGTGCAGAGGCTAAATACTTACTTGGAAAGATATTTTATTTGAGGGGGCAGTATCAAGAGTCATTGAACACCTTATTTGAGTTTAATGAGAATTTTTCCAATTATAACATATGGCTTGGGAAGGCCTTCCTCTTGATTGCTGATAACTACATCGCATTAGATGAGCTATTTCAAGCAAAAGCTACAGTTAATTCGGTTGTAGAGAATTCTGAAGTTGATGAAGTTCTTATAGAAGCGAATCAGAAATTATTAGAAATAGAGAAGCTTGAAGAACAAGCCAGACAGTTAGAGATACAAAGTGATTCTACAGCAAAAGACAGCACGCAAGTTGGGAAAGGGGGCAATAATGAATAAGTCGAAAAGAGTCCTTATTCTGGCAATAATAATTTTAACCTCTGTTCCCGTATTCGCACAGAATAATGGGTCTCAATTAGAAGAGGCAGAGATTATTATAAGAAAGGATAGAAGAATAACTCTTCCTCCAGCCACAAGAAATTTTGAGAAGATTCCACAACTGCCTGTTACAGAAACTAACACTGATCAGGATTACAGCTTTAAAAGTTTTCAGTATAGACTAAGTCCACTTGAACCATCTTTTAGAACAGTCAATTACCAGGGAAGCCAGCGTCTGACACCAATAACCAGCAATTTCTTCAAATTAGGTTATGGTAATTACGGGACTCCTTATCTGGAGGGGTATTTAGGTTCTAAACGTCAAGAGTCATATTTATTCAATGTTTATGTGAGACATTTTTCCTCCAGAAAAGGGCCGGTTTTTGATCAAAATTCAGGTGATGGTAGGACAGAAGCAGCTGTAAGCGCAAAATACTTCAGTAATGTAAATAAGGTGTCTGGCTCAATGAATTACTCAAGTCAGAAAGTACACTTTTACGGCTACAATCCTGTTCTCGATTTAGAATCAGGTGATATAGAACAGAGATTTACGAAATTCTCTGCAGATGTATTGATCGAAAATGCCAATAAGGAGCAAAACTTTGATTACCACTTTAAGACAGACTGGGGATTCTTTAGAGATAGCTTTAATGCCAAAGAGAACAAGTTCAATTTCGACATTGGAGGATTTTTCATCATTAATGAGAACTTAAGGTTCAGTTCTACCTTTTTAGCTACACTTTCAAAAAGGCAGGATATTACTGAAGACAATCGAAGTTTTATGAATTTTAGACCTCGATTAGTCTATAAGGCAAACAATCTTTCTCTATCAGGTGGATTTAATTTAGCGGGTGATAATGAGCAAAGTGGAGGAATTAGTTTTTATCCTGCCTTAGAAGCCAGTTATGCACTCAGCTCAGGGTTTAGGTTCTATGCAGGCTATGAAGGTGATCTAGAATTCAATTCTTTGGAGTCTTCTATTAGAGAGAATCCGTTTTTAGAAGCTGGATTTGACCTCAGAAATACCGAGAAACGCTCTGATCTCTATGGCGGTCTGGATTTTGAATTATTTGAAGGGTTTACCTTAAGTTCAGGAGTGAGTTTGGCTTCTCTGAATAACCTAGCTTTTTATACCAACTCTATATCAGATTCAAGCCGATTTGAGATCTTATACGAAGATGATAAAACGAATAGATTGAACGTTTTTTCTGCAGTTAATTTTGAGAATCCAGGAGTTGTTAGGAGTTCATTACGTTTCGACTTTTATAATTATTCATTATCAAGCCTGGACCAGCCATGGCACAGGCCAAATTTCAAAGCTGCCTTCAATACAACCATTTTCCCTATTGAGAAGCTAACTGTAACCACTGATTTTTATTATTTAGGAGGTTTGACGGCATTAAATGGCGAAACAACAGAGGTTTTTGAATTAGATGATATTCTAGATTTGAATTTGGGCGGTAGATACAAGATAAATGAAAGGTTTGATGTATTTTTACAGATAAACAACCTGTTCGGCAAAGAGTACGAAAGGTATCTTAACTATCCATCAAGAGGAATTCAATTTTTGGGTGGCTTATCTGTAACCTTCTGATCTCATTACGCCTCATTTTAGTTAAGTACTTTTATTTTACTAATTTGTAAAAACATCATTCAACCTTATCCGTATGGCGGCTAAAAAGAAAAGCAATACCTCGAAGGAAAACGACAAACCAACAAGAAAGCCTAGGGCTAAAAAAGCATCACCTAAACCTAAAAAAGAACAGCCTCCCAAGGAGCCAGAAGTTTCTGATGAAGACTTTGGTTTAGATGATATTGAGCTTGAACCAGTAAGTGATTCTAGCGAAGAAGGTAAAACTCCAACACCTATTCCCGATCCTGTAGAGAATATAGAGACCGATGGTAAAAAGGAAGTCAAAAAGGAGATTGAAAAGAAGGAAGAGAAGGAGGAAACAAAACCTTTTGCTTTCAATACAGGAGATAAAAAAGTTAAGCCTGTGAAGGAGAATCAGAGTAGTAGTACAAATTCGAAAAAGAAGGAAGAAGAAAAGAAAGACAATTCGATCATGATTCTAGTGATTGTCTTGGTCTTTGTTGTCATTGCAGCACTTCTGTATTTTTTCGTGTTCAAAAAAGATAAGCCGGAACCTGAACCAGTTAAGATCGAACAACCTCGAACTCAGCCACAACCTGAGCCTCAGCCTGAACCTGAACCAGAACCGGAGCCTGAGCCAGAACCAATAGCTGAGTTATTTACAATTTCTGCACCAGAAGGTCGTTTTTATGTTGTGGTAGGAAGTTTCTATGACGGAGATCTTGCGGAAGATAAAGCAAAAGCAATAGTTGCCTCTGGCACTAGTGCATATGTTTTGAAACCTCAGGGTGGAATTCAATTTCATAGAGTTGGGATTGTACCATCAGAATCATCTGCTTCAGCAGAAGAATTAAGATCAGGCTTAGTAGAAACTTATGGTGAAAACATCTGGGTATTGAAATATTAAAATGGTGATTTTATTGCAAGAATTAGCCGCCTCTGATACAACAGCTATTGGAGGTGATGGAGGGGACGTACTCTCTTTCTTTGAATTAGTATTAAAAGGAGGTTTTTGGTTAGTTCCTTTGGTTATTCTTTGGGGTATAGCCATTTACATTTTCTTCGAGAGGTTAAGGAACTTGAACAGAGCTTCTAGGACACCTTTTGAGTTTATGGATAAAATCAAAGACTTAGTCACTAATGGTGATGTGAATGGAGCTAAAATTTTAGCTTCTCAAACAGAATCCCCAATTGCTAAGATGATCGAAAAAGGTATCCATAGAATTGGATCTCCTTTAAAGACCATAGAAGCGTCAATAGAGAATGTTGGAAAGATCGAGGTTTACAAATTAGAAAAGAACCTTTCTCTACTGGCAACTATTGCCGGTGCAGCGCCTATGATTGGTTTCTTGGGAACAGTCTCTGGAATGATCCAAGCGTTTATAGCAATTGCTCAGGAAGAAGGGTCAGTTAGCCCAAAGCTTCTTTCAACAGGTATTTATGAAGCCATGGTGACTACTGCAGCAGGATTAGTTGTGGGTATAATTGCCTACTTAGGCTATAATTACTTGGTAAGTAAAGTGCAGAAGGCGATTCACTACATGGAGTATACTTCAATAGATTTCATAGACCTATTACAAGAACCTCAGTAAAATGGATATCAAGTCTAAACACAAAGTTGAATCTTCATTCAGTATGTCGTCAATGACAGATATTGTGTTTCTGTTACTCATATTCTTTATGCTCACTGCATCATTCATAACACCTTCAGGATTACCAGTCAATCTCCCTGCGGCAGCATCTTCAAGCATTTCAATGCAAAAGAATAGTTTAACTATTACTGAAGATTTACGTTTTTTCCTAAACGATAAAGAGGTTGCTTCTGAAAATTTGGAACAAGAATTGACGCGTTTAACGGGTGGCCAGGAAGGTTCCTTAAGTTTAAACATAGACTCATCGGTTCCAACAGGTCAAACAGCCCGAGTAGCGGGCATTGCAGCTAAATTGAAACAAAAAACGGTTTTGGTAACAAGGCCAGAATAATGTCAGATCAGGAGAAAAAGGATAAGCGTTTTAGCATAGTGGTTTCAGCTATCATTCATAGCATGCTAATAGCGCTATTCTTAGTATTAGTAGCATGGAGAGAACCTGATCCACCTGTTCCTGAATATGGTATTGAATTGAATCTTGGTTTTCAAGATGCAGGTAGTGGGGATTTAGAAA
>CBFIDS010000152.1:0-16923 GCA_965661435.1 Roseivirga sp. | reverse complement strand
TAAAAGAAAGTGTGGATGAAGGAAGAATCATTATAAATGTGTCTCAGTGTAACGGAGGCAGAGTTATGCATGGAAAATATGGAACGAGTAGCGAGCTGGAGAAGGTAGGTGTAATCAGTGGTCACGACCTAACATTTGAGGCTGCAACTGCCAAGCTCATGTTTGTTTTAGCAAAGTTTAAAAATTCGGCAGATGCAAAAAAATGCTTAATGACTCCAATTAGAGGCGAAATGAACTGATTTTTACCGCTCTTACAAAAACAAAAATCAGCTTGCATACTCTCATAATTATTAATTTATTTGTTGCCCTGCGAGAAGCGTAGAACGATTTAGAGAGGTGGCCGAGCGGTCGAAGGCGCACGCCTGGAAAGTGTGTATACCCCTCAAGGGTATCGAGGGTTCGAATCCCTTCCTCTCTGCAATCAACTAAAAGTTTAAGTATAATTTCTTTTAACAAGAATTATTAATAATTTAGAAACCGTTTTAACCTTTATTAATCAAAACTAGACTATGAAAAAGTTATTCTCTTTACTGATGATCTTAGGAGTTTTTGCTCTTGGATTTAACGCAGTTGCCCAGGATGATTCTACGAGCATGGCTCAAGATTCAACAGCTGTGGAAGATACCTATCCGGAAGCTCCTGATTATTCAGATGAAACAGAAATGGATGAGACAGCATCATTCGACCAAATAATTAAAGATAAGTTCATCGAAGGTGATCCTACATTTATGTCACCTGTATTGATCTGTTTGATTCTTGGATTAGCGATTGCGATTGAGAGAATCATCAGCTTGAACCTATCTACAACTAATACAAATAAACTTCTTAGTAAAGTAGAAGATGCCCTTGAATCAGGAGGCGTTGAAGCTGCTAAAGAAGTCACCAAAAGTACAAGAGGTCCTGTGGCTTCAATCTTTACTCAAGGCTTGATGAGAATGTCAGAAGGTATTGAAATGGTTGAGAAGTCTGTAATTGCATACGGATCTGTAGAAATGGGTAGACTAGAAAGAGGACTAGTTTGGATCTCTCTATTCATCTCGCTAGCACCAATGCTTGGTTTCATGGGAACCGTAATTGGTATGATCGGTGCCTTCGATGCGATTGAAGCAGCTGGTGATATCTCTCCTTCTCTTGTAGCTGGAGGTATTAAAGTAGCACTTTTGACAACAGTAGGTGGTCTAATTGTAGCAATCATTCTTCAGTTGTTCTACAACTATTGTGTATCTAAGATCGACTCTATTGTTAATTCAATGGAAGATGCGTCTATCTCTTTGGTAGATCTTTTAGTGAAGCATAATCTTTCTAAAAAGTAATTTCCACGCAAATCATAAATTGATATGGATCAAGAACAGTGGATTGATATAGGGCTCTACGGAGCGTTTATCCTAATCGGAGTAGCAGCAGTAGCAGCTATCGTAATGAACTTGATCAATGCGTTTGGAAACCCTAAATCATTGATTAAGAGTGGAATTGGAGTAATTCTACTAGCAGTAATTTTCTTTATTGGATATTCTACCGCTCCTTCAGAGTTTGGAGCATCGACTTCAAAAGCTATTGAAGCTGCGAATATGGACCCAACAAGTGAAAGTGCTGTTACTGTCTACAAATTAGTAGGCGGAGCTATGACAACTACATTGGCATTAGTAATTATTGCAGTAGTTGGTTTGATATACTCATCAATAGCAAAAATTGTAAGATAAAATTATGGCTAGAAGTAAAGACAAAGGAAGTCAAGAAGTGAATGCCGGCTCAATGGCCGATATCGCATTCTTGCTCTTGATCTTCTTTCTTGTAACTACGCAAATTGCCACTAACAAAGGTTTGACGCTACTTCTTCCTCCTAAGAATGAGGATGATGAGCCATTGGAAATCAAACAAAATCAAAAGAACGTTTTCAAAATTCAGGTCAACTCTGCTGATAGATTATTGGTAGAAGACGAACCACTTGAAGATATAACTCTTATTAGAGAGATGGTCTATGATTTTGTTTTGAACTTTGGTAATCCAAGTAGCGAAAAGAAGGGTAACGATAAAGTGAGTGAAGTTGACGTTTATAATTCATTACCTGCGTCAATGAAGTCTTACATTAGTAGAAGTTTAGGCTCAGACGAATCGTCTGACGGTCCTGGCTCCGCGATCGTTTCCTTAAAGGCTGACCGAGGTAGTAGTTATGAAATATTCATCCAACTTTTGGATGAGTTGAACGCTGCATACAACAGGATTTATGGTGAAAGAGTAGGTTTAACTGCTGAAGAATTCAGAAAGTTGAATCGAAATAATCCAAAAGAGAAAGAGTTGTATGACAGGGCTAGATCAGGTATACCTAAGGCTATTTCAATAGCAGAACCATCAACTCAAGGAGGCTAATATGTCAAAGTTTAAGAAAAAGAGTTCATCTAGTCAGGATATACCTACTGCAGCATTACCGGATATTATCTTTATGCTTCTTTTCTTCTTTATGGTAACTACCGTATTGAGAGAGACTGAGATCAAGGTAGAGCAGCGAATTCCTAGAGCTGAGCAATTAGTGAAGCTTGAAAAGAAAAAGTTGGTTACATATCTATATGTTGGTAAGCCAAAAGACGAATCAATGGGTTCTGAGCCTTTGATTCAGGCTAACGATGCATTTATAGATCTAAATGGTATCATTCAGTGGGTTAACCAAGAGAAATCTAACTTGAGTGAAGCTGAGAGAGATCAGATAACTATATCTATGAAAGTAGATAATGAAACCAAAATGGGAATCATCGTAGATATCCAAAGCGAATTGAGAGATGCAAATGCTCGTAAGATCATGTACGCAACTCCTCAAAAAGTTGAAGATAATTAGAGAAATAACTTTATAGATTGAAAAGAGACTGTGCGAACAGTCTCTTTTTTTTGTCTATTTTTCAAAATGGATGCCCGTCTCAAGTTGAATGATAAGCGTGTTACTCATGGTTGGTGCATGTATGATTGGGCTAATTCGGTCTACTCTCTGACTATAACTACCGCTATTTTTCCAATCTATTATGAAGCGGTTACCACTCAAGAGAATGGAGATAAAACTGTCGACTTTTTAGGTTGGCTCTTGCCGAATACAGTTTTGTACTCCTATGCTTTGAGTCTTTCGTTTTTGATCAGTGCATTATTAATACCGCTTCTTTCTGGTATCGCTGATTATTCAGGAAGGAAAAAGATATTTCTCCGCTTCTTTGCTTACTTCGGAGCTTTGTCTTGTGGAGCCATGTTCTTTTTTGATGGTTCTAATCTTTTCTATGGTATACTCATGGCAGTTTTTGCGAGTATTGGCTATTCTGGTAGTCTAGTATTCTACGATGCTTTTTTACCTGAAATAGCGACTGCAGACCAATTCGATAAGCTGAGTGCCAAAGGATATTCTTTAGGATACATAGGAAGTGTGATCCTTTTGATCTTAAACTTGATAGTGATTGAAAACCCAACATGGTTTGGGTTAGAGGATGGTACATTGCCATCTAGGATAGCATTTGTTAGTGTTGCAGTTTGGTGGTTCTTTTTTGCAAACTATGCTTTAAAACGGTTGCCCGGAAATCCGTTTAAGAAAAAAGCCCATGGTCATTGGATTAAAAATGGCTTTAAAGAATTGAGAATGGTTTTTGCTCAGATCAAGCGGCTAAGGAATATGAAGAGGTTTGTCCTCGGTTTCTTCTTTTATAATGCAGGGGTACAAGCTGTTATGTATCTCGCTTCATTGTTCGGTGCCAAGGAGCTTAAAATGGAAACAGGCGAGTTAATACTTACCGTATTGATCATACAATTGGTGGCTATCGCAGGAGCTTACGGATTCGCGAGCCTTTCTAAAAGTAAGGGGAATATATACTCCATCTCTATCATGTTGATCATTTGGATTGTGGTTTGTGTCGTGGCATTTTTTGTTAACAGTAGTTACCAGTTTTTCGGTTTAGCATTTTTGGTAGGTCTTATAATGGGAGGAATTCAATCTCTTTCTAGAGCAACGTTCTCTAAGCTGATTCCAAGAGATACAACAGATCATGCCTCTTTCTTCAGCTTCTATGATGTAACGTTTAATGTGTCAATCGTATTTGGGACTCTTGCTTATGGTATAATAGAGCACTTGACAGGGAGTATGAGATATAGTGCGTTGGGTTTATCAGTACTATTTGTGATTGGGTTATTGGTAACTCGAAAAGCTAAAGTCGCGAGCAAATAATCATTGAAACCTCATGTGCTTGACCGAATCTCCCGAATCTCTCAGCTCTCTTAAGGAGTCTATCCCAATTTCTAAGTGCGCATTCACAAATTCATCTGTTACTTTTTGGTCACTTTCCTCAGTCTTAACGCCTTCTGGGATCATCGGATTATCAGAGACCAAGAGTAATGCGCCTCTAGGGATCTCATTAACAAAGCCCACCATAAAGATCGTGGCCGTTTCCATGTCGACTGCCATTGCCCTTATTTTTCTTAAATACTTTTTAAATGCTTTATCGTGCTCCCAAACTCTACGATTGGTGGTGAAGCAGCTTCCTGTCCAATAATCTCTTTGGTGCTTCTTGATCATAGACGAGACTGCTCTTTGAAGCCTAAAAGAAGGTAAGGCTGGAATTTCTACCGGCATATATTCGTTACTAGTACCTTCTCCTCTTATTGCTGCTATGGGTAGAATTAAATCTCCTATTTGAGTCTTCTTTTTGAGTCCACCACACTTGCCTAAGAAAAGCACAGCTTTTAGATTTAATACTAGAAAGAAGATCCATAACAGTTGCAGCCATGGCACTACCCATACCAAAATTGATCATGGTAATATTCTCAGCAGTGGCACTCTGCATGGGTTTACCATTTCCTTCAATCTCTACATTGAATTTATCTGAGAACATTTGCACATAGCCAATGAAATTTGTCAGAAGTATATATTCGCCAAAATCTTCGAGAGCCACTCCCGTATATCTCGGTAACCAATTTTCTACTATTTCTTGCTTCTTTTTTATCGATTAAAGATTGCTGATGTTAGATTTGTCAAATGTTAGAACTTAACCTGCCGACTTATAAATATCGATTGGAAAATAAGAACGGTAAGTTATTTATTTTCGATCCGATTCGGAAAAAGTTAGTAATGTTGACTCCGGAGGAATGGGTAAGACAACATCTATTAAACTTAGTTAATTATCAATTAGGATATCCTGCTTCAAGAACTCGAGTAGAGTCTGGACTTAAATATAATTCCCTTTCCAAAAGGACAGACATTCTTATTTACGACCAAGATCTAAAACCTCTTGTTTTAGTAGAATGTAAGGCTCCTCATGTAAAATTAAAAATGGATGTGGCTAACCAAATTGCTACCTATAATCAAACTTGTAAAGCACCTTTGATCATTATCTCTAACGGTTTAAAGACCTATGCAGGTTTTTGTGTTGGGACTGAAGTTCGAATGCTAGATAATATTCCTTCGTATAAAGAGTTGAAAGAATTCTGAAATACTCTTATTTTTCATCATGAGTTTGGTGAAAAAGATAGGTTTCCTGACAGCCTTTATCATTCCGTTTCTGACAATTTTAGGATTCTATTTAGGAGGGTATTGGAATTACATAGCCATTCTTTTCGTTTTCGTTGTAATTCCCGTAATAGATTATTGGGTAGGTGAGGACCCCGAAAATTTAACGGAAACAGAAAGTCTCTTAATTGCTGAACAGTTTTATTATCGTTTTATCACCTATTTATGGACCTATTTTCAAATCTCTTTTCTTTTTTGGGGAGCTTACGTCATAGCCACAACGGAATTGCAAATGCACGAATGGGTGGGATTTGTATTGAGCTTCTCATTAGTTACTGGTGGTATTGGAATAACAGTAGCTCATGAATTAGGGCATAAAAAGTCGAAATTGGAGCGTTTATATTCTCAACTATTACTGATGACGGTTTCTTATATGCACTTTTACATAGAGCATAACCGTGGGCATCACGTCTATGTGGCAACCCCAAGAGATCCTGCAACAGGAAGAAGAGGAGAGCCTTTTCCAAAGTTTTGGTTCCGCTCTGTTTTTGGCAGCTATTTTAGTGCATGGAAACTAGAGTGTGAAAGATTAAATAGAAAGGGGAGAAGTGCTTTTAGTATGAAGAATCAGATGGTTTGGTATACAGTTTTACCTATAGTCTTTTGTCTGACCTTGGTTTTCTTTACTCAACTAATTACGGGTGAATTAGTATGGTTGGTAGCCATATTCTTCATTATTCAAAGTGTGCTTGCCTTTACACTTTTAGAGCTTGTCAACTATATAGAACACTATGGCATTGTAAGGCGAGAGCTTTCTCCTGGTAAGTATGAGAGGGTGAATCCGATGCATTCATGGAATTCTAACCATAGGTTGAGTAACTTTTTTCTTTTTCAGTTACAAAGACATTCGGACCATCACGCCAATGCGATCAA
Source organism: Roseivirga sp. (assembly GCA_965661435.1). Classification (GTDB taxonomy): domain Bacteria; phylum Bacteroidota; class Bacteroidia; order Cytophagales; family Cyclobacteriaceae; genus Roseivirga. The sequence continues at coordinate 10,520 of CBFIDS010000152.1, read as the reverse complement.
GCGTTATCAAGTACTAAAGCATTATGATGAATCACCACAGTTGCCCTCGGGCTATTCGGCAATGATTCTCTTGGCAGCTATTCCTCCCTTGTGGTTCAAAATCATGAATCCTAGGTTAACTCAATGGGAGAAAGAGGTTTATCATAAACAGTAGGGCCTTATTTGATTGCCTTTTTATCGGCTCTTTTAGCATGATTTTTTCTTTGAATATTACCTACCATTTTTGCTACTCTATTTCTAGAAAGTAAGCGAGGGAGGAATGCACTCAATTTATTCCAAATCCCAGGTACGAGTACAACTTTACCAGACATCAATCCTTGGAATCCAAATTCAGCAACGGATCTTGCATCGGCTATATTGAATTTAATATTTGGATTTTCATTACCATTAGATTTTGCAAAGTTAGTTTTTGTCATACCAGGGCAAAGCACTGAAACATGAACTCCGTTTTCTTTAACTTCGTTTGCTAATGCTTGTGATAAATTCAAAAGGTAGGCTTTAGAGGCATGATAAGTAGACATTAACGGCCCAGGGACAAAAGCTGCTACTGAAGCATTGTTAATGATATAACCTTTTCCTCTTTCAATCATTTGTGGAAGCAATTGCTTCATGAGTTCAGTAGAAGTAAGCATGTGTACATTCAACATGGCTTTATCCTTACGCCAGCTACTTTCTGCAAAATACCCAAAGTTGCCAAAGCCGGCATTGTTGAAAAGCAATTCTACTTCAAGCTTATTGTGCTTGCAGTACTCCAGGATATTTATAGCAGCTTTATTTTCGGATAGATCTTGAGTAATGATGTGAATCTCAATGTTTAACTCTGAACTTAAATTGGATTTGGCCTGCTCAAGTGCATCTGGGTTGATATCAACCAGAGCAAGATTAAATCCGTTTTGTCCAGCAATCTTGGCGAATTCAAAACCTATGCCGCCTGCCGCACCTGTGATCAATGCTACTTTATTCATTCTTCAAAAATAAAAAAGGAACCCAAAAATGGGTTCCTTTCAATAAAATGATTCTAAAATCTTAGTTCAAATATTTTTCAACAGGTACATAAGGCATATCAAATGCCTCTGCAACAGCTTCATATACAACATCTCCGTTAATGACATTAAGTCCTCTCTCAAGTTCTTTGTTCTCTTGGCAAGCTTTCTTCCAACCTTTATTAGCCAATTGGATAGCATAAGGAAGAGTGACGTTTGTCAAAGCGATTGTAGAGGTGTAAGGTACAGCTCCTGGCATATTGGCTACACAGTAGTGTACGATATCATCAATGATAAATGTTGGCTTTTCGTGAGTAGTGGGAGTAGTGGTTTCAAAACAGCCACCTTGATCTACTGCAACGTCAACTAAAACGGTACCTGGCTGCATTTCTTTTAGCATATCTCTAGTGATAAGCTTAGGCGCTTTTGCACCGGGTAAAAGAACAGAACCAATGATAAGGTCCATATGAGGAAGAAGTTCTCTAATATTAACCTCATTTGAGTAACGTGTTACCACGTTAGCAGGCATAACATCATTTAGGTATCTTAATCTATCCAAATTAACATCCATAATGGTGACTTGAGCACCTAGTCCGGCAGCCATTTTTGCTGCTTGAGTACCAACAATACCACCTCCAAGCACTAAAACCTTACCAGGCGTAACACCAGGAACACCACCTAGCAATACACCTTTACCCATGATAGGCTTCTCTAAATACTTGGCTCCTTGCTGAGTTGCCATTCTACCAGCTACTTCAGACATAGGAATTAGAAGAGGCAAACTACCATTGGCTTTTTCAACTGTTTCATAAGCTAAACAAACAGATTCATTCTCAACCATCGCATGAGTTAGAGGCTCGTATGAAGCGAAGTGGAAATAGGTAAATACAAGCTGACCTTTCTTGATCAATTTGTATTCAGGCTCGATTGGCTCTTTCACCTTCATGATCATTTCTGCCTTATCGTAAACATCTTCAATGGTAGGCAGAATCTTCGCTCCTACTTCTGCGTAGGCCTCATCAGGAAAACCGCTATTAAAACCTGCATTTGTTTGAATGTAAACTTCATGGCCACGCTTGATCAACTCTAAAGCACCGCCTGGAGTAAGAGAAACTCTGTTCTCGTTATTCTTGATTTCTATAGGAACACCAATGATCATTATTCTTCGTTTAGATTTTGAGAGGCAAATATAGCAAGCTAAGGCAACAATCGATTGCCAATAGCTTGAAAAAGGGTAATTTATAAGAACTTCAAAAGGAAATACTAAAAGTAGCGTTAACTCTAGAATAATCTTTTAGTAGTTAGTTTTTAAGGTTTGTAATATTTTGTATAAATAGATTATTGTAGTATAAATATTAGTAATTAGGTGATTAACAATATTTTATTCTAAAAATGACATATATAATCAGGGTTTGCCAAATTTGATTTGTCTCAATAGTTAATTACATTTGTTAGACGTTATAGTACGTGAAATACTAAAACTTGAAATACTGTGGGTGCATCTAAAACTGTGGGTAAGGACATTAAGATAGAAGAAGTTCTAAGTGATTTTAGATTAGCTGTTGAAAGTCGTGAAGCTAGTATAATTGGTCGTAAAGAAGTCTTTATGGGAAAGGCGAAGTTCGGCATCTTTGGAGATGGTAAAGAGCTTCCTCAAATCGCAATGGCTAAGGTCTTTAAAAATGGTGACTTTCGTTCAGGATATTATCGAGACCAAACGTTCATGTTCGCTATTGATGCTCTTTCAGTTGAACAGTATTTTGCCCAGCTCTATGCACACACGTCTGTAGAGGCAGACCCTGCTTCAGGTGGCCGATTAATGAATGGTCACTTTGCGAATAGACTTTTAGATGAAAACGGTCAATGGAAGTCACAAACTTCCATGAAAAATTCCAGCGCGGATATTTCTCCCACGGCAGGACAAATGCCAAGATTGGTTGGTTTAGCTTATGCCAGTAAGCTTTACAGGGAAAATAAAGAATTAAAAGACTTTAAGGATTTTTCAATCGATGGTAATGAGGTTGCTTTCGGAACCATAGGAAATGCGTCTACTTCAGAAGGCCACTTCTTTGAAGCAATTAATGCAGCTGGAGTTCTTCAAGTACCAATGGTGATGTCCGTTTGGGATGATGCCTATGGTATTTCAGTACCTCAAGAATACCACACAACTAAGAAAAGTATTTCTGAATTCCTTTCTGGTTTACAAAGAGATAAAAATAATAAAGGCTACGAGATCATCAAGGTTAAAGCTTGGGATTATGTGGCTCTGAAAAAGGCTTATGAAAAAGCTGATAAGATAGCACGAGAAGAACATGTCCCTGTTTTAGTGCACGTTATTGAGGTTACACAGCCTCAAGGTCATTCGACTTCAGGATCTCATGAGAGATATAAGTCGAAAGAAAGACTTGAATGGGAAAAAGAGCATGATTGTATCACCAAGTTCAAAGAATGGATCTTACAAAACGAACTTAGCTCTGAAAGCGAACTTGAGCAACTTGAAAAAGAAGCGAAAGAATCTGCCAAACAGGCACGTGCAGCTGCATGGAATGCATTTAGAGATGGAATAAAATCTGATCAAGATAAAGCAGTTGAACTATTGGACGCTTTAGCTGAAGAGAGTGAGTTCAGCGGCCAGATCATTCAGGTAGTGTCTGAGTTGAAGAAGACCATGAACGCGATCAGGTTGGATACATACAAAGCAGTTAAAAAGGTTCTTCGTTTGACAAGAGGTGAGTCCACTTCAGCAAGAGCTTCTTTGTTGGCTTGGTTAGAAAGATCTGACGAAGAAAATCATCAACGATTCAGCTCCCATGTAATGAGCGAATCTGACCAGGCTTCACTAAAAGTAGAAGAAGTAAAACCTGTTTTTACCGAGAACTCTCCATTAGTAGACGGAAGAGAAGTGTTACAGGCTTGTTTTGACGCCGCTTTAGGTAGAGACCCAAGAGTTTTTGCCTTTGGAGAAGATGTGGGTAAAATCGGCGATGTCAATCAGGCATTTGCGGGCCTACAGGCCAAGTATGGCGAGAATAGGGTGACTGATACTGGTATCAGAGAAAGTACGATCATAGGTCAGGGTATTGGTGCAGCACTTAGGGGATTAAGACCAATTGCTGAAATTCAATATTTAGACTACTTGCTATACGCCATTCAAACCTTAAGTGATGATTTGGCTACACTTCAGTATAGAACTGTAGGAGGGCAAAAAGCACCCTTGATCATTAGAACAAGAGGTCATCGACTGGAAGGTGTATGGCATTCAGGTTCGCCAATAGGAATGATTCTTAACAGCCTTAGAGGAATCAATGTCTTGGTGCCTAGAGACATGACTCAGGCTGCTGGATTCTACAATACAATGCTAAAATCTGACGATCCTGCTTTGATCATTGAGTGTCTAAATGGATATAGATTAAAAGAAAGAATACCTGATAATATTGGTGATTTTACTGTGCCTTTAGGGGTTCCTGAGGTAATAAAAGAAGGTTCTGATGTTACCGTGATCACTTATGGATCAATGTGCAGAGTTGTACTACAGGCTGCTGAAGAACTCCAAGAGGCAGGTATATCTGTAGAAGTAATTGATGTTCAGTCATTATTGCCGTTTGATGTTCATCATTCATTGGTTGAATCATTAAAGAAAACAAATAGGGTAGTCTTCGCTGACGAAGATGTGCCGGGTGGTGCGTCCGCTTATATGATGCAAAAAGTGCTTGAAGAGCAAGGTGGTTATTTCCATTTAGATTCTCAGCCAGTTACCATAACGGGCAAAGAGCACAGGCCAGCTTATGCATCTGATGGAGATTATTGGTCGAAGCCAAATCCAGAGACTGTATTTGATAAGATCTATGATTTGATGAATGAGGTGAATCCTCAGAAATTCCCAAGTATATATTAAGCCTTAATTTTCTACCCTAATACTTTGGAGTGTGAATTCAGGAGTTTCAGCAACATTGCTGGTGTTCAGAGCTCTATCTCTAATCAGGAATTCTAATTTCATGGTATCAGTTCTAAAAAGAGGTAAAAATAGCCCGGAATTCATTGCATAGGTTATAATTCCCTCAATCGGTCTTTCCGTATTTCTAACCACAGAGCACGGGTTTTCTTCGGAAGATAGGCATGGGAATCTCCCATCGAAAGACAGTCCGCATGCTGTATTTTCATTTGCGCTACCTCTTGGTTGTCGTCTCAAATCTACCTCTTCGAAGGTCCCATTTCTTTTCACAAAAAAGTCTACTTCAATATTGAACTGAGCTTCATTAAAGTTGATCAATAGAGTGTCCAGAAGATCATCATCACCGTTAAGGTTTGTATTCTCTCTGTCTTCAATCACATAATCTAAACAGCTAAATGGTGGATCGTTTGGTCTTTGCCCAAACTCAACTGGAATACCTCCTTCTTCTACTAATGTGTATGGAGCATATGGTCCGAAGTTTTCATTTCCATCTAGTCCTAGATCACCGTCACCGTCTTTAACATTGAGGGATAGCTTGAGGATGTTTTCTTCAAATAATGGATCGCCAGCATTCTTTACCTCAAATACTACATCGGCAAAACTAACTTCAGGCTCTAGAGGGAGTTCAGGAGGTCTGTTGCAACTAAGATTTAATCCAAGTGCAAGTATCGTTAATAGGAAAATCGTTTTGGAGAATCTTAATCTTATCATTTCCCTTTAAATAAGTACAATTATAGTAATATTTGCCTTAAGTGAATTATATGCAGCACTATAACGCATGAGCAGGTTCAATAGTTTAATCGATCAGATCAAAACAGTAGATTCTGCCAATTTTGATTCCGTAGCTCTTCAGGTATTTAAGCACCAATATGAGTATAACGAGATTTATCAAAAATGGTGCAATTCTTTAGGTAGAACACCCGAAAGTGTATCGGGAATTCAAGACATTCCTTTTTTACCAATAGAATTCTTTAAAACTCATAAGATCAAGACTGGAGACTGGACAGAAGAGCAGGTTTTCACCAGCAGTGGAACAACAGGTCTGAATTCAAGCCAACACTTTGTAAAGGACACCAATAGTTATCTTAATAATTGCAGGAAGATTTTTGAGTCTAATTATGGTCCTTTGAGCGATTATATAATTTTAGCGTTGCTTCCCTCTTATCTAGAACGAAACGGTTCAGGCTTGATTTCCATGGTTGATGATTTCATTATAAAAACTGGATCTGAAGAATCTGGCTTTTATTTGAACGAGTTCCATGAGTTAAGTAATCGCCTTGAAGCTCTGAAAATAAGCAATAAGAAGGTTATCCTTTGGGGAGTAACATTCGCACTTCTTGACTTTGCCAGTAATTATAAATTTGATTTTCCTCAATTGATCATTATGGAAACAGGTGGTATGAAAGGAAGGAGGGAAGAGATGGTAAGAAGTGAAGTTCATGAATTGTTAAAAGAATCTTTTGGGGTATCGAATATTCATTCAGAGTATGGTATGACAGAATTATTTTCACAAGCTTATTCCGATGGAGAAGGTGTTTTTACTCCTGGAAGAACTATGAAAGTAATAGGGAGAGATATCAATGACCCACTCACTTTAAGCTCCTCAAAATCTACAGTTGGATTGAATATTATTGATTTGGCCAATATTAATACCTGCTCATTTATTGAAACTAAAGACTTAGGTTCTGTTCATAATGAGGTTCGTTTTGAAGTTAAGGGTAGGATTGATAATACGGATATTAGAGGGTGTAACTTGTTAGTTATATAAGATAAGCTGCTACTTATCCCGTTTACGAGTAGATTACTATCCTTAAAACTTAGAAACTTGATTTGAATTTTTATATTTGGATTGATTCTATCAAAATGAAAAAGAAAAATCTCCTTATTGCCTTGATAGCTCTAGCATTTTTAGGGATAACTTCCTGTGCTCAACAACTATGCCCAGCCTACGCAAAAGTAGATACTGTAGAGTTGAAAAAAGAAGCTAAAAAAGAAGGTCAGTTTTGATCAATTTTTAGATCAAGTACTTTTTTACGTCATCTTGATCGATTTCATCTTCACACATGATCACGAGCCTTTCGGTTACATTCCTCAGTTCTCTTATGTTTCCAGACCAATCGTAAGCTTGTAAAGCCTCAATCCCATCCTTAGAAAGAGACTTTTTCTTAGTACCATATTCCTGAGCAATATCTTCAAGAAATTTATCAACTAGTAATGGTATGTCTTCTTTGCGTTCTTTCAAAGCAGGAACTTGAACTACTATGACACTTAATCGATGATATAGATCTTCTCTAAACTTATTATCAGCGATCTCTTTTCTAAGGTCTTTATTAGTCGCGGCTAAGACGCGAACATTCACGTTAATATCCTTATCACCGCCAACTCGGTTGATCTTATGTTCTTGAAGTGCTCTTAATACTTTAGCCTGAGCAGAAAGACTCATGTCTCCAATTTCATCTAAGAATAGTGTGCCCTCATTGGCTTGCTCAAATTTTCCAATTCTCTGTTTATGTGCTGAAGTAAAAGCGCCTTTTTCATGACCAAACAGTTCACTTTCGATCAGCTCAGCCGGAATTGCAGCACAGTTCACCTCTACAAAAGCAGTTTTGGCTCTATTGCTTCTTTCATGAATACCTCTTGCTACCAGCTCTTTACCACTACCATTTGGCCCTGTGATCAACACCCTGGCATCAGTTGGCCCAACTTTATCCATCATCTCCTTAACCTCTGCTAAAGCAGAAGAATCACCTACCATCTCATATTTCTTTGAGAGCTTTTTCTTTAGGGTTTTGGTCTCTGTGACCAAAGTAGATTTGTCTAAAGCATTTTTAACGGTAAGTAATAGTCTGTTAAGATCTGGTGGTTTAGGCACAAAATCAAAGGCCCCCATTTTGGTGGCATCCACAGCTGTTTCGATGGTCCCATGTGCGGAGATCATGATGAACTGTGTTTCTAATCCAGCCATTTGCACCCTCTCCAATAATTCGATGCCATCCATTTTTGGCATTTTCACATCGCATAAAGCAATATCATATTTATTGGCTATCAGTTTGTCTAATCCTTCTTGGCCATCTTTGGCTTCATCGATCTCATACTTCTCATACTCGAGAATTTCTTTAAGTGTACTTCTTATGCTTTGTTCATCGTCAATGATCAGGATCTTTGCCATACTTGTTGTTGGATTTATGAATGATTTATTAGACTCATGAGTTAAATAAGTTCTGACATGCAAATAATATTATTCGCTTAACAGTACCAATCAACTCATTCATAATATGCCCAAATATTGGAAATGAAAAAAGATATAGACCTGTAAGCCGGGTTCTGTCTACTCCCAAAAGGGGCGATCTTATCATTTATCTAGCCCTGATGTTACCATCAGGATCAATCTGCCTACCCTCCGGCATCGGGCGGGGACCCTTAATCACCGGTATACATGGCATTTCACCGCATAGAGTTTACCTGATTTCACTACAGCATTACCTGTACATTCTTTCTGTTGCACTAGTCCTCTCACGCCAAGCGTGATGACGGCCGTTAGCCGCTATGCTTCCCTATGGTGCCCGGACTTTCCTCCCCCGATTAATCGGGAGCGATAAGACGGTCTATATCATTTCAAAGATAGATGAATTAGTTGTGTCAAAGAATAGCAGATAGATCGAATGTTCTCGGCTCCTTATTATCAAAGGTTAGATTTAGTATATAATTACAACCTCCAGTGCCGTAATCGATCTCAATATTTCTTTTTGAGCTTGTGATGAGTTCCTTGCCTATGCTTGGTTGAAAAAAACCATTAAACCAACACCCTAGTCTTGTATAGTTAGTAGAACTTGTTTCTAGATTAAAGTATCCACCTTCAGTGATGTAATCGAAGTCATTTTGGGTATGATAGTCCATTGTAGTGGTTTCAAAATCCCGCCCATCTTCTTTTGAATAGTCAATCATTCTTTTACCACTGAATTCTGATTTTTCTGAATCAATAAATAATTCAAGATTGGTGAATACTATTTCATAGCTTTTATCTCTACTAGATTGGACTTGTGAAGTATTTATGATTTTGATCTGACCATTCAATCCTAAAGAATTGAAGAAGAATTGCTCTAGATCTATCGTTATCTCATTGCCAATACCATCTTCAGGATCAGTGTAATGGACAGTCATTAATCCCTTTCTTAAATTTTGATTGTCATCGGTGCATCCTGCTCCGAAAGACAATATCAATTCATTACTGACAGGATTGAAAGTTTGTATGGCACATGCTCCTCGGCCATTAAAAATATTGTACTCTTCATGAGTAGCCGCAGTTCCTCTATCATGTTCATACAGTTCGAATAAATTATTGAAGACGATTCCTTCAACATCATGGATCATGTAAGCAAAAGCCAATGGTTCCTTAACACCTTCGGGTATTTGAAAGGCTTCTTCTATGGTTGTTGGATGATCTTCTGATTCGCAGCCAAAAAATAAAAACAAGGAAATTATTAATGGAAGAGGGAAACGAGATTTGTGCATTAAGTTAGTTTGTTGGAAAAACGGTTTTTACGATCGCATAGTATCAGTAATAAAACATTCTCCCCTTAAGTTTGCCATTACTCAATTCTAAAGTTGGAGCGGGTAGTCGAATCATATGGTTTTTAAGAACCTATTTTCGGTTTTGATGTAACTCAGGTCGAAATCTATTCCAAGGAATAACTGACGGTAATTCGAATATCCTGCCAAGTCATTCTCAGAATTTCTTGAAAAAACCATTTCACTAGCGCCATATCCTAAAGTCAAGTTTAACCATTTAGGCCATCGAGATTCTTTAGCAAAAGCATAGACATCCACTGAAAACCAATGGCTCTGACCATTATAGTCTTTGAGCAATTGTTCGGTAAGGTTCTTACCGAGCGTATTAGGTCTGATAGAAGCGTAGCTCGTTTCGTGGAAGCTAAATTTAGGTTTGATCCTTTGTTCACCCCAACCTTTTTGCTGAAAATAGAACAGGCCAGAACCCGCTGCATTGGCGATCATATCTCCATATGAAAAACCGTAGTCTGGAGAGAATCCATCTAGTATCTCGATCGGTAAAAAGAGTGCTGTACTAAGTATAGAAGACCAGAGGTTGGCTTTTGCATTTGATAATTCTGTTCTACTTAATAGTTCAAAATTGATTCTAGAGAAATGATAGGTGCTGTAGACATGGCCGGCTGGATCTACTTGCAACCATTCTGCATTATCATTAAAGAATTTGAATCGGTCGAATCCATTTTCCGCATACTAAGCTTGACTTAGAATAAGTAAGCTAGTTCCATATTCAATGCCTCCGTAAAGCTTAATCTTTTTTAGGGATAAAGAGTCTTGAGCAAAACTGCCCTTAACTATTAAGATCAAGCATGCTAATAGCAGAAGTTTCCGCATGCTGAAATATACTGAATCTATTTAGCCAATGCTTCTTTATAAGTTTCAATTGCTCTATTTCGAGCGAATTTATGATCTACGATCGGTTGTGGGTAATCCTCAGTTCCATATTCAGGGATCCATTTTTTAATGTATTTCAATTCTGGATCGAATTTCTCAGTTTGTGATTGAGGATTGAATACTCG
>CBFIDS010000151.1:0-8375 GCA_965661435.1 Roseivirga sp. | reverse complement strand
AAAAAGGATCAAAGATCTTATTTATACATACTGGAGGTCTACAGGGAAGACTAGGTTTTGGCCTGACCCATTAGATCTTCAAATACCTCTTTGAGCTTAGTGAAAGATTTGACCTTTACTTTTTTGTTTTTCAACTCTAGTCCTTTGGTGTTGAATTTAGAAATATAGATCTCCTCAAATCCAAGTTTCTCTGCTTCAGCAATTCTACTTTCAATGCGATTAACAGCTCTGATCTCTCCTCCTAGTCCAACTTCAGCTGCAAAGGCGATCTTATCCGAAATAGGAACATCATGATAAGCGCTGACCAAAGAGGCGCAAACCGCTAGATCCAAAGCTGGTTCATCTATTCGAATTCCACCAGCAACATTCAAGAACACATCCTGAGCCCCAAACCTTAAGCCTCCTCGTTTTTCCAACACTGCCAGTAGCATGTTCAAACGCTTAGCATCAAAACCAGTTGAACTCCTTTGGGGAGTTCCATAAGTAGCAGAACTCACCAAGGACTGAAGTTCTATCAACAAAGGCCGATTACCTTCAATGGTTGCTCCAATGGCTATTCCTGTTAGGTCATCTGCTTTTTGAGAGATCAGAATTTCAGAAGGGTTAGAAACCTGTCTTAAACCAACCGTCTGCATTTCATATATGCCTAGCTCAGAAGTCGAGCCGAACCTGTTCTTTACAGTCCTTAGAATTCGATAAGATAAATGTCTATCTCCCTCAAACTGAAGTACAGTATCTACCATGTGCTCGAGCACTTTAGGCCCAGCTATACTTCCTTCTTTGGTAATATGACCAATCAGGAAAACCGGAGTTTGAGTCTCTTTTGCAAACTTCATTAGTTCACCTGTACATTCACGAACCTGACTGACCGAACCTGCAGCACTTTCAATTCTATCGGTGTGTAACGTCTGTATAGAATCAATAATAAGTAAATTAGGCTTTACATTTTTGATCTGAGAGAAGATATTTTGTGTATTAGTCTCTGATAAGACGAAACATTTTTCTGCATTGATACCAATGCGTTCTGCTCTCATTTTGATCTGCTGTTGACTTTCTTCTCCGCTGACATAAAGAATCGTTTTCTTTTTTGCTGCCAAAGCCAATTGAAGCATCAAAGTAGACTTTCCTATACCTGGCTCACCACCAATGAGCACTAAAGATCCAGCGACTATACCTCCACCGAGCACTCTATTTAACTCAAGATCGTAGGTAACCATTCGCTCTTCAGAGCTTTTCTCTACATCTTTAATGTTAATTGGCTTCTGTCTAACTTTTGACTCAGAATCATCGCGCCAAGAAGTTTCATCCTGCTTTCCTTTAGACAGTATCTCTTCAGAATAAGTATTCCATTCATTACATGAAGGACATTTACCCATCCATTTAGAAGAAGAGGCCCCGCAATTCTGACAGATGAAAACTGATTTAGTTTTGGCCATAGGTTCTAGCTTAGTAGTTCAGAGATATCTGCTGTGGATAATTTTTTAATAAAGCTCTCTTCCGTAGTGATTAGGTCTGAAGCCAATTGAAGTTTGTTTTTCTGTAAAGCTAGGATCTTTTCCTCCACTGTATTCCTGGTAATGAATTTATAAGTGAATACTGTTTTCTCTTGACCAATTCTATGGGCTCTGTCAACAGCTTGTTGCTCAATGGCCGGGTTCCACCATGGGTCCAGCAGGAACACATAATCTGCTTTCGTCAAATTAAGCCCTAGACCACCGGCTTTTAGGGAAATGAGAAAGACTTTGATGTCTTCATTATTCTGAAACTTCTCAACCTGACCTTGACGATCTTTAGTTCCACCATCGAGGTAAGCAAAGTCTGCTTTTTGATCCTCTAAGTATTTTCGAACAATACTAAGGTGCTTCACAAATTGGCTAAAGATCAGGACCTTATGACCTTCACTAATCGCAGATTCGATCATATAGGTGATATCTTCCAGCTTTCCTGAATCACCTTCATATTCAGAATCAACCATCTTAGGATGATTTGCGATCTGACGCAATTTAGTCAGTCCTTGTAGGAGAATTAGTTGAGATTTTTTGATCCCTTTCTTCTCTATCGTGTCCAGGATCTGATTTCTATAATGTGACTTGACCTCTTCATACTGCTTTTCCTGCTCTATAGTCATCTGGCTATATTTCACACTTTCGAATTTCTCAGGAAGGTCTTTGGCTACTTGTGATTTCTGCCTTCTCATAATGAATGGCTTAATGATCACATTCAGCTTACGCGTCTTTTCTATATCGCCTTGCTTCTCAATAGGAATTTGAAACTCATTCTTAAAGTATTTGGCAGTACCCAAAAGGCCAGGATTAACAAAGCTCAGCTGAGACCAAAGGTCAAAAGTACTATTTTCGAGAGGTGTGCCAGTCAGAATCAATCGGTACCTAGACTTTAAGTCTTGAACACATTTGGCAATCAAAGAATCCGGATTCTTGATGGCTTGGGATTCATCCAATATCACATAATTGAAATAGTAATTAGAAAGAATATCGATATCTATTCTGGTAATTCCATAAGATGTTACTACTAGGTCATAGTTGGCAAACTGCTCTGAGTTCTTTTCTCTGTTTGTTCCTGTATAAAGTAACACCTTTAACTCAGGAGTGAATTTTGAGGCTTCTAATTCCCAGTTATAGATCAGTGATGTTGGCATGATCAACAGAGAAGTCTGGCCTTTTGAATGTTCATGTTGGGCTTGCAACAATGCTAAGGTCTGGACAGTCTTTCCTAAACCCATATCATCTGCCAAACACCCTCCAAAATTATATTCAGACAAGAAGCGCATCCAATTATATCCTGCCTTTTGATAAGGTCTTAATTCGCCAACAAATCCCTCCGGAATTTCATATTCCTCAATATTCTCAAAGTCTTGCAGCTTTTGAAGCTTGCGATCCATGGTCACTTTAGCCAATCTGCCTTGCTGCAAGTCTTGAACTAATGACAAATGATGTTTCTTTAACTTTAAGGTATCTTGATCCTCTGTTTCTTCCATAAATGCGAAAAGCTCCGCATAGTCTTGAATCCAAGCTTCAGGAATAACTGCAATTTCTCCATTAGGTAATTTTACCTCTCTTTTATGCTTGTTGATCAATTTTCTAAGCTCTAGAAAAGAGATCTCAAAATCACCAAACCTTACAATGGCCTTGATATCGAACCAATCAATCCCTTCATTGACCTTGATCTCAAGTTTTGATTCGCCAACAAAGTATTTCTTCTTCTCACTATCGGTCTGCTTGATCAAAAACCCCTCTTCTGTTAAAAACTCATTGTGTTCATTCAACCAATCAAATGCGCTTGCTCGTGGCAGAGTGACCCTGCCATTCTGGATTTTCAATCCTTTATCCTGAAGCTGCTTTAAAACATCAATTTCATTACTGACATTTCGATTCACTTTATGGAAAATGTAGGAGTCTTTGTCTTTCTCCAATTTGACTGAAGACTTAGCATTTCTTTCATAGCCAAATTGATAAGGGCCGTACTTAAAACCTAGTTTAAAAAGGATCTTAGAGCTTTCCCCATTCTCTTGGGATTTATTATCCTTATCGAAGAGGTTTCCATTTGTAACTTGTGCCAATTCTGAAAAATTGAGTACTGGTTGAGTTTCATAGCGCTCAGAATTGATAGTGAAACCCTTTGCATATACATCAAAGCTGGCCACTAACTGGGTTACAAACTTTTGATAATAGGTTTCTTCTACCTTTCGAGGAATAACAATGAACTTCTTATTTAGAAAAGGTTTCAGTTTGTTACCGTCTACATTCTTTTCAAAACTGATTAGTTTATCTCCAACGATCATCCAAGCTGGTTCTCTACAAACCAAATAAGACCCTTTATACTGCCATTCAAGTTTCTCTCCATACAGCTTGATGGTAGGAAAATAGTGTGTGTTATCCTCGTTTCTTCTGAAATGGAAAAGCACTGTAGCTTTTTCTTCGACCCAATGTATCTGTTTCCAAGCAGGATCACCGTCCCTACCCATTTCAAAGATCATCTTGCCCTTGAGCAACTCTAGAATATCTGCTCTCTTGCCTTCTAAAAAGTGTTCTATCGTTTCTTGAAGTGCTTGATCTCCCTTCTCCTTATCGTAGACCTTAAAAAAGAACTCGTCAGGTTTAGCTTTCTTCTTGTAGAACTTCAGCATGATCGCCTCCTGCTGAATTTCGTCCATTAGCTCGATCAACTTATAGTCAACCTCATTCAGTCCTTTTTCAAACTCAAAAGCATTCTTTGCTGATATGTTTTGGTGTTGTAGAGTAAGACGCCCTTTATCATCTAACTGAACCACGAAGGATTCGAAGAGATATCCTAAATATTCATGTTGGTAAAGGGAGTATATTAATTGAAAGGGTTGTGCAGTTGATACCTTCATTTTTTTTAGACCGAATCGCAAATTAAGGGTTTTGGGTCATTCTCAAAAAACGAAAGTATACGTAACAAAGTTTTAATCTAAGAATTCTATTGGGTTGATCTTTGCAGCCAATTTTGCGGGTCTGTAAGACGTAACAATTGTAATGATACAGATACTGATAGAAACTAAAGCTACGTCTGTCCAAACCACTTTTACTGGGTATGACTGAACCACAGCATTACTCATTCCTAAACCAATTAGTCCATACTGATCTTGTAAGAAGCAGAAAGTTAAACCTAAGCCGACACCCACAATGGCACCCACAATGGCGATCAAAGTTCCTTGTTTAAAAAAGATTGCCCTAACCAATTGCTCTGAAGCTCCTACCGCAAATAGGACAGACATGTCTCTTCTCTTTTCAATGGCCAACATGGATAATGAAAAGAAGATGTTAAAGGATGCAATGAGTGTGATAAATGACAAAGCGATATAGGCGAATAGTTTTTCGATCTTAACTGCATTCATGATATCAGAATGCTGTTCATCACTATCTAAAATATCATATTCATCTCCAAGAATATCATTCAATGAGCTTTTAACTCTAGAAGAAGGGGCATCCTTGTCTAAATAAATCTCGAAAGCAGTATATCGATTATCATAACCGAGCAGCTCACTTACAGCATTGTATGATGTGATCATGAGTTTCTCATCTAAAGCTGCATCTATTGATATTACAGCGGACGGTTTTAATCTAATTCTTCGAAAGGAATTCGGAGTAATTACTGATCCGGGTCGAACATCTCTAGGGTAGATCAGCTCTATTTCATATGCGCCTGTTTCAATAAGAGCACCAAGTTCATAGTAAAGTCCCAAGCCAAGAATCGCACTAAAGCGCCCCTTCTCCTCAACCTTAAGCTCTCCTTTTAATAAAAAGGTGTCGAGTTTATTAGTTCTTAAGAATGTCTTCTCTATTCCTCTTAATTCAACTACCGCTTGCTTACCGCGATGAATGGCTACTGCATTATCCTCTATGACTCGAGAGTAAGAGCTGACTCCTTCTAGCTCAGTAATCTTCTGGAGTTCAGCATCTGAAAGGTTGAAGGATTTTCCCGTTTTCGGCACGATCTTAAAATCTGCATCATATGTATTATAAACAGACTTTAAAACATCGCCCAAGCCATTAAAAACGGAAAGCACTACAATAAGTGCCATGGTGCCAATGGCTACTCCAAACATGGAGATCCAAGACAGAACCTGAATAAAGTTCTTCTTTTTTTTAGTGGTGAAATACCGCTTTGCTATGAATGATGAGACATTCAACCTTCTTCGTCAGTTGGATCTGGGTCCTCAGGAATATCTAGTGAAGCGATCAAAGAATCGAGTCTGGACGCTTGCTCTGCTGTCTGATCTAAAAAGAATGCCAATTCCGGAACAACTCGAACATGTTTACCGATCGCATTTCCTAATGCCCCTCTTACTTTAGATTTGTTCTGGTCTATCACGTTCATCATTTTTTCCGATTGGTCGACTGGAAAAACACTAATGAACATTTTAGCGAATCCTAGGTCAGGACTCATCTCAACATCGGTTATGGTTACAAGTTTACCAGAAAATTCAGCGGAAAACTGTTGATGAAAGATCTTACTGAGTTCTTCTTTGATCAGTTTGGAAAACTTTTGCTGTCTTTTTGAAGCCATGCTGCAAATATCTGATTAATTGATTGATTTTCCTTCCTTTGCATTTTATACCTTAGCTAAATAGTAATCTAGAGCCTTGTTAAGATACTTCCGACAAAATGATCCTTTGAAAGTCTTCGGGCTTATTGTATTGCTTCTGCTTACTAGGCTTTTCTACTTTATATTCCTTAGCGACCAAATTTTAGAGGTTCAATCCTCTTTAAACTTAAGTAACTCTTTCTCTGAAAATACGGGACCCTTATTCAGTTCTATTGAGTTTTTACTCAGCTATGTATTGAGTAACGAAATTGTCAATGTGACATTGGCTTCGGTATTACTGCTTTATAATTCGACCCATATCAACAAAATTCTCATTCGAAATTCAGCGTTTGAAGAGAACACCTATATCCCTGCTGCTCTTTATATCATTCTAAGTTCCTTTAGTGAGACTAATTACTTCTTGGGTGCTTCTTTGCTAGGGTCCAGTTTTATCATCATTGGTTTAGGCTATTTACTTCAGCATTTGAGGTATCGAAGTAGTGATTCTATTGTGCTTAGTCTCGGCTTCTGTATTGGCTTGGCCACGCTCACTGATACCTCTTATTTCTGGTTCTTAATTCTTGTTGTCTTGATATTTGTTTTTTATTCAAGGACAGTTACCAGAAGATACCTCCTACTATTATGGGGTTTCATTTTCTCTCTACTTGTGGCCTGGTTAGTTTTCTTCTATCAAGATGCTGGTCAATTGTTCTGGCAAAAGCTAGGAGAAAGTATCTTCACATTTAATACTAATGGTGACTGGCTCATTCGCATCGGCATCATTTTAGGCTTACCTATATTATTAAGTCTGGCTATGATCTTTAATAACCTTGGAGGAAGTGGAAAAACGAATCTTCAGATTACAATTAAGAATGTATTCAGCTGGTTATTCTTTGTGGGTTCAATGTCTATTGTTTTGCAAGGAAACGAATCATTCTCAGCTGGCTTGATCCTAATTATTCCAATGAGTTATTTTCTAACAGATTGGCTATTGACAATTGAGAGAAAATGGTTAGCTGAAATCTTACTGGTTACTCTAATAGTGTCCTTTATCGCCTTACAGTTCTTCGGGCCTCTTTACTGACAAGCGATCTTGCCCACTCTCCTTGTATGTCTCCCGCCTTCGAAATCTGTATTCAAAAAGGTCTTAACAATTTCCTCAGCTGTTGAAAAATCTATGAAGCGAGCTGGAATACAAACGATATTGGCATTATTATGCTGTCTCGAAAGAGAAGCAAGCTCTGTATTCCAAACTAGAGCACCGCGTACATCTTGATGCTTATTAACAGTCATGCAGACGCCATTTCCACTTCCGCAGATAGCAATGCCTAGTTCAACTTTTCCTTCTTCTACTGCCAAAGCTAATGGATGAACAAAATCAGGATAATCTGCAGATTCTTGAGAATCTGGTCCAAAATCTATTACCTCATAACCTTCTTTTGCCAGAAGGGCCTTTACTTTTTCTTTGTAATCAAATCCTGCGTGGTCCCCGCCTATTCCTAGTTTTTTCATGATTCGTAAAGCTCTTGTTCTAATTTTTTATTGATCCTTTTTGAGATAATAATACTAACCTCATAGAGTAAGGATAAAGGCAGCGCAATAAGGACTTGACTGATCACATCTGGTGGTGTGATAATGGCAGAAATGATCAATATAACTACGATGGCATGCCTTCTATATCTTCTCATCACTTTAGGACCAATTATTCCGGCCTTGGAAAGAATATAAGTAACCATTGGAAGCTGAAACATGAAACCACAAGCCAAAGCAAGTGTAGCTACCAATCCCATAATGGATGCTATATCAATATCATTTTTAATGGAATCAACTAAGGAGTAGTTACCTAAAAAGTTCAAGCTAAGCGGAGTTACAATGAAGTAACCAAAAGAAACACCAAGGATAAAAAGAAAAGAAACTGCAATAACAATTCCTCTAGATGCCGTCTTCTCTGTATTCTTAAGCCCCGGTTTTACAAATCTCCAGACCTCCCAAAAAGTGTAAGGAAATCCTAGTACCAAGCCTATAATAACTGAGGATTTTATATGCATAGTGAATTGACCCGTAATTGTCCTGTTCTGAATTTCAATTGGAATTTCTCCTAGACAAAGTATTGGTGTTTTCAAAAAATCAGCCAAGTCACATAACTTGACATAGGTCCAAAACTCTGGATAAATGGGTCCAAGAATCACCTTTTGCCAGATAAAATCTTTTGCTAAGAATGCTGCCACTGAAAAAACAGCTATGGCTGCTACAGAACGAACTAAGTGCCATCTTAGCTCCTCTAAATGATCAAGGAAACCCATTTCCTT
>CBFIDS010000150.1:0-4861 GCA_965661435.1 Roseivirga sp. | reverse complement strand
TCAAAAAACGATGGCTCTGCAGCTGAATGGACTGTCGAGAATGGGCAGCTAGTCGTAACCAAAGGCAAGGGCGATATCATGACTCATAAAAAATTCGGAGATATCCAATTGCACATTGAATGGAGTGCCCCAACAGAAATTGTTGGAGAAGGTCAAGGCAGAGGAAATTCAGGAGTCTTTCTTCAGGAGCGCTACGAGGTTCAAATATTAGATAGTTATGAGTCAAGAACCTATAGTAATGGGCAGGCTGCTTCATTATACAAGCAGTCGATTCCATTGGTCAATGCTACAGTAGCACCAGGTGAGTGGAATGTTTATGACATCATTTATTATGCGCCTCGCTTTAATGAAGATGGTGTAAAAGTAGCAGATGGTTATGTAACAGTTATTCATAATGGAATAGTTGTTCAGAATCATCAAAGATTATTAGGGACCACTGAATACATTGGTTTCCCTAAAAACCCAGCACATGGAGACGGGAGTATTATCCTTCAAGACCATGGTAATCCAGTTCGATTTAGAAATATTTGGGTAAGAGAATTATAGAATTACTCATCAAATGGCTTCTGCGTTGCGAGTTTAACAAGATTTACACCTGAATCAGTGCTTTCTAGCAACTGTATCCCTAACAACGACAAGCAGACTAAGTATGACCTTGGTTGTGAGAACTAATTCAATTTAATAGTTAACTAATAAGAAGAGGTGATATTGAGAATTTTCTGAATATCACCTCTTCAATCTTTTAAATGATTAGCTAGTCCCTTTTCCCTGGATTATAAGCCTCTTCTGCTCTAGCCTCCACATCTTCTTTGTAAAAAGCTACTTCTTTAAAGTTGATATCAGCATATCGCTGTGTTTGGTCATCGAAATGTGGCGACTGAGGATCTCCACTTTGACCACCCGCTAACATTGACTTGGCCTTTACTTTATCTCCAAACTCAACCATCGCTACAAAGCTATTACCTCTGTAACCATAGATCTTTTTAGTTCCATTAAAGCTTCTTGCTCCAAAAGCCGCCAACGCTCCCCAACGAGCTGTAGTCATGCCAACTGGAATAGACGGTTGGTCATCGTCATATTGCAAGTCCATGTCGCCAGACAATCTTTGAAATCTATTGTATTCCCCCCAAGGAAGCTTCCAAGTGCCAAAATCTTCTTCAATAGCATTCAATGCAGTTTCGAAAATTTCTAATTTTTTAGAATCTGCTAATCCTGTTCCTAAGTAATGGAACCTTTCCAAACCATCTCCACTTCTAGGAACCTCACCACTTCCATAGTAAGCCATTCCGTAGAAATGAGCTAAAGTCATAGCAACAGATTCCTTGCTAGTAGTCAAATCCCACGCTTTCATTATATCATAAGCCTCTTTCCATTTTCTTTTCGCAGCAGGGTTTTTATCGAAAGCGTTGATCAAACCAGGAACTACTTTTTCAAAAGCCGGTAAATAAGGATCGTGGGCTAATTCAATCAATCCATCAACATCGAGATCTTCTGCTTCGCTTAAAACCTGCACTGCGTGAACACCTCTGAAATTCTCTTGGTCAGGCGCCATGTAAACAGGATAGTCTTCTGGCTTTGGACTAAATTCTGCAGCCGCGGTAAACGGAGTAGAGTTACAGTTCTGAATCCAACCATTACCTGGGTTCACAATAGTGATAATATCCTCCAATTCATGCATTCCCTGCCAGTCTGTTTTTGGATCAGAACCATCTACTGGTCTTGAATAATCGAATTGAGGATCTCGCTTAGGAATGAAATCTCCGTGATAATAGGCAATGGTTCCATCAGCATCGGCATACACGGTATTGTTAGAAGAGTTTCTTCTGATCTTCATCATATCCCAAAACTCTTCGTGATTCTGCGTTTTAGTTCTTGTATAAGACTGGACAAGTGCATCAATTGGCTCCCAGTTCAATGCTGTTGACACCCATTGGTCGCCTATTTTACCTGTTATGGGTCCATGATGGGTTCTGTACATCGGGAAGGTCTTCTCCTTCATTTCATTTCCATCCTTATATTTTAGGGTCACCTCTGAAGTCCATACATCTCTCCACTCCTCTCCATATTTGTACTGAAGCTTGCCATCCCTTTCTTCGATAGTCTCCAAGAAATCGTCTTTAAAATCGACACGGGTGGAAGTATGCATCCAGCCATTCTTTTCATTAAAGCCTTGGTAGATAAAGAATTGCCCCCAAGTTGTAGCTCCATAGGCATTCAAGCCTTCTTCACTCACAACTTGAGATTCTCCTCTGAAATAAAAACTTGTATGCGGATTGATCAATAACATGGCATTACCAGACTCTGTATGTTCTCCAGAAATAGCGAACCCGTTGGAACCTTTAGGCTCTTCATTGATATCTTCTTCCTCTATAAAATCAGCCAAAGCCATCGATTCATTTTCACCATAGAAGGCTTGAATTCTTCTGGTGGAAATACTCTCAATATCTCCTCCGATAGACCCTTCGAAAAAGAAAAGTGGGAACCATGGTTCGAATCTGTCTAGCACCTTAGGCTCAACTTCAGGATGCGTATGCAAGTAGTAGTTAATACCATCTGCATAGGCTTCGCAAAGTTTCTTTAACCAATTTGGAGCATCTTTATACATCTCCTTCGCTTCATCGATAGTCATGTACAGCCTTGCTCTCAAATCAGAGTAAATGGCACTCTCTCCTTCGGCTTCTGCCAATCTTCCCAGTGCCCAGTAATAGTTTCTTTCAACTCTGGGGAAATCATCTTCACATTGAGCGTATAGCATACCGAAAACAGCATCTGCATCGGTTTTTCCATAAATATGTGGAACGCCAAAATCATCTCGAATGATTTCAACTCTGGAGGCCTGATCTTCCCACTTCTCTACTTCAGTCTGAGGTCCAGACTGACAAGAAATGATAAAGGTGGTACTTAAGAAAAGTAATAATAGCTTCTTCATCTGTTTAAGGTTTCCCCTAAAATGATGCAAGATTTGCTAAGGAGCAAAGGCAATTTTGTGAATGGAGTCTAATGTTTGGTTAGCAACCAGTTGGTGATCTCTACGAGTTCATCAAGACTACCAAGCGTTCCCATATTGATCCTGTATTTTTCATTAACAACGACCGTAGGAACGCTTAGAATTTCTCGGGTTCTCCAAAGCTCAGCCATTTCATAGGCCCTATCTATAATATCTTCATCATCATATAGCTCATCGAATTTCTCCTCTTCGACACCATTTAGCTTAAAAAGCTTTTTGAGATCATTTTCAGTTTCTATTTGCTCTTGAGCAATATGAATGGCCAGAAAAAATTTTTCAACCAACTCTTCTTGCCTACCTAGCTCTTTCATCATGATAAAAGATTTGACGATGCCGAAACCTACTTCTTCATTATTCTGAGGTAAATAATCCACATGAGACTTTTGGAATTTTGTCCCCGATAAAAGAGATGCCTTTAATGAATCTATCATGGGTTCGAATTGAAAGCAGTGCCCACAGAACATAGAAAAGAATTCTGTCACTGTCTTTTCTTCTGAAGCGGAATCTGAAACGATGGTGTAATGTTTTCCTTCTATGTATTTGTCTTGTGCTGTCAAACTAATACTTGCAACTGAACACAAGAGGATAAGAGCAAATCTTTTCATAATCGTTATTTTCGCTAAACTAAAACAAAGGTTCAAGTCAGAAAAGTCTTTAATTACTGAATATTGAACTGACTCCAATTCTCACACCAAATTCTTTTGCCTGCCACCCCTGAAATGACTGGATAAATTCGAGCCTGAAGATTCTAAATATATTATCTATGGTATATCCAACCTCCATGTAGTTATCAGATGTTGGGGTATTTAGATAATTAACAAATAAATTTTCCCTAATACCGGCAAATCTGACAGCCGGCATATGAGTGAACAAAAGCTTTCTAAATCTGATATGAGAAAGGAATGAAAAATATTCTTCTTGAGTACTATGTCTATAATAATCTAGCATTCTGAATCCACCAGTTACATTCAAGGGTACAAATAGCATTCTATTACCTCTGAATTGCTTGTAATCCATGAATTCTAATGAATTATTATTAAGGAATGCACCTGCCTCAATTTCAAAATCAATTGAGGCTCGCACACCTAGATCGAAGCCTGATATCATCCCTATCTCGATTTGATCGTAATCTACCTGACTATCTAAAAGTCCGTCAATCCCCTTTTTGTAGATGAACCTAAACTCAGGAGAGGAACTTTCGATTGGAATCAATCTACCATTATACTTTCTAAATTTCAGCCAAGGTTTTAATCTGTAGTTCAATACAAGTTGGGTAGACTTAGCATCAACTATGGGCCCTGTGATTGCTTCATCATTGACAGGTCTATTCGGTCGGTATTGTCGCACATCGTCTCTGACCCAGCTGTAATCGGTAGAATTAAAGAGCTCATTCCTATTCGCCCATTCCATGCTTAGACCTACTGTATGCTTATATTTAAACCTTTTCGCCCAACTCACATTCACATATTCCTTATCGTATAGACTCATATAATTAGTCTTTTGGGTTAATGCAACCCAAGAATTTATGAGAGGATTAACGATCTCCGGATTGTACTGCTTAACATACTTACCCCCTTGGACACGAAAGGTATTTCTCTGTTCACCTTCTCCTATCCCAAAAACCGTTTCAACTTTTGAGTATAGACTTTCTGATGCAAAGCCATATCGGAAAAATGGAGAGATTCTTAATCTTGTTGTGGTATCATTCCTCCAGGAGAAAGTCCCGGTCTGGGTTAAATTGAGGCCTTCAACTGTGTTGAAGTTAATTTGAGGCAAAAAGCCATTCCAATCATACCTCAGTCTTTCTCCAAATTTGTAATACCCACCCGTTACTAAATCGCCTAAACCAAAACT
>CBFIDS010000149.1:0-4653 GCA_965661435.1 Roseivirga sp. | reverse complement strand
GCTCAAATGGAACGCTATGGCTATCTAATGAATGAAGAACGCCAACTTACAGCTCAAAAACCACTCAAGCTCAATTATAAATCATTCAATAGAGACCAGGGACTTGCCCCGTATTTTAGAGCCAACCTCCAAAAAGAGCTGCAAAGATGGCTTGAGGTTTACAACTCAGAAAACGATACAGACTATAATCTCTACACAAGTGGATTAAAAATTCACACGACACTAAATTATGATCTCCAAGATTTGGCAGAACAAGCATACAGGGAGCATATGAAATCCCTACAGGCTGACTTTGAGCGAAGTTATGGAGAGCGAGCCCCATGGCTTCAAGATCAAGGCATTATTCAAAGTGCACTTGAGAAATCACCTTACTATCAAAAACTCAGGTCGAAGAATCTAACCCAAATTCAGATTCAAGATTCTTTGAATCAAAAACGGCCCATGGAGCTTTGGGACTGGGACGGCACCCAAGTGGTAGAGGCGAGTCATATGGATAGTGTTAGACACTATCTTAAGTTTCTACAAGCCGGGATGGTTTCTATTGATCCTTACAGTGGTGCAGTTAAAACCTGGGTAGGAGGTATCAACTTCGAGCATTTTCAATATGATCATGTAGGAATGGCCAAGCGACAAGTGGGATCTACCTTCAAACCCATTGTGTATGCAACAGCGCTCGAGAAAGGTGTTGAGCCTTGTGATTATTATTCTGGTCAGCAAGTAACTTATGCCAACTACGACAACTGGACAGCAACCAACTCAGGCGGGGAGGAGTACGATATCAATTATGCTATAAAAACTGCTTTAGCTAGATCGATAAATACAGTTGCTGTCAAAGTATTGGAGGATGCAGGGCTTTCCGATGTTATTGACCTTGCCCACCAAATGGGTATAAGATCAAACATTCCGTATGTCCCTTCTATTGCCTTAGGAACTGCGGAGATCAATATGTTGGAAATGGCTAAAGCCTATTCAACATTTCTAAATCAAGGTAAACCAGCATCACCATTTTTTATTAAGAAAGTTGAGGATACTGCGGGAGAAGTATTGGCTACTTTTGGCCCCGACCTCCAGCAAGAACGCGTAATTTCAGAACAGACACGTCAGTTGATGGTGGAAATGATGAGAGGAACCGTGAATGAAGGTACTGCTCAGAGACTCAGATGGAAATATGGCCTAAATAATGAAATTGCGGGGAAAACTGGTACTACACAAGACAATAAAGATGGCTGGTTTGTCGCTTTGACCCCTCGTTTGATCACACTATCATGGGTTGGTGCTGATGATCATAGAATCGGTTTCAAGACCACCACCATGGGCCAAGGCGCCAACTCAGCTTTACCCATCTATGCTTTGTTTCAACAAAAAATGAATCAAGATGAAAGCCTCCAGCGAATAGCTCTGGCCAAATTCCCTCCACCAACAGTAAAGGTAATCAACATGATGGGTTGTATGCCTGAAAAAGAATCTGGCTTCCTAAAAAGGCTCCTAGTCAATGAGGAAAAACCCAAAGTCACAAACCTAAAGATGGATTCACTTTCAAATCAACCCAAAGAAAAAGAAGGCTTATTCAAGAAAATCGGGAACCTTTTTAAGCGAAAAAAGAAAAAGGATAACGATAACTAATACTAATCCAGCACCACTTCCTCTTCAATAAACTGAAAACCTTGTTGATCTAACTCATCCAAAATTGGATTGTAGAACTCCGGAATTATTGGAATCTGCACCCCTCTTGCCTCTATTTTTCCTTCTAAGAACAACCTGATGGCTATAGCCAAGGGCAAGCCAACAGTTTTTGACATAGCGGTTTCTTTGGCATTTTCTCCTGTGGCCACCATGGCAGATCGAATTCGCTTTGTGACTCCATTCTCTTCATAATCGAATAAGTGCCACATCACGATCTGATCTTTTCGGTCTGATCCGATAGTCCATTTCTTTTTCAGAATTTGTTCAAGAACCTGAGCAGGTGAACCCTTCAATAGACCAACAGGCTCCTCATCGAAAACACCTAACCATTGCAGTTTGTGCATTTCTGGCCCTTCGAGGTCTAGTCCTAGAAAATGGGCTAACTTCAGTTCTACTGAATCATTAGGATTGTAAGAAAGGAAAGAGTTAATAAATTGCCTATGGGTCATGTTTTCAACACCTTCCATTTGATAAGAATCATCCGTAGCACCTAGTTGAACAAAAACATCCCAAGCCTTGCAATAACCAGGACGTCTTAGGGTCCCTCTATATAGTGTTTGAATCCCATGAAGATCATATACATCTAAATACATGAGTGAGTCTCTGTTCGCATACCCTTCAAAGTATCCATGCCCGGGAATGTGGATCATCTCTATCCTTTTGAAAAGTTTATGGTATGGAATGAACTTATATTTGCCTTCTTGAATGAACTTTACCGTTCCTTGACCTGCCAATACCACATTACGTGGATTCCATGTAAAACCATATTGCCAAGGATTATCATCTTCATCATCTGGAGCTAAAAGGCCGCCGGTAAATGATTCAAAAGCTCGTACTTCTAACCCTTTTTCTTTTCTAATATGGTCGATGACTCTCATGGCAGACATGTGATCAATCCCAGGATCTACGCCACACTCGTTAAGAAATAACAAGCCTTTGGCTTTGGCTTGCTCATCTAAGGCTCGCATGTCTGGAGAAACATACGAAGCCGTAAACATGTGCTTGCCCATTTTGAGGCATTCTTCTGCTACTATTGGATGAAAGCGAGCGGGCAGCATTGATACAATGACATCATGTTCTTGAATTAAGACCTGCCTTTCTTGATCATTGGTAATATCAAGAGCTTTGGCCTTTGCATTTTTATGCCCGTTTATCATTTGTTCTGCTAACTGCAAAGCATAATCAGCAACCGTAAGCTTGATCTCTAATTCTGATGACTTATCTAAAAGGTATTTGACTAATGAATTGGCAGAGCGACCAGCTCCAAGCACTAATAATCTCTCCATAGGTTTTATAAAAAATAGGTGTTTAACGAAGTAGGTAAAAATGAACCTGAAGGACAAACTTTCAGGCCTAAACTCTGAACACTTGTATTGGAACAAATCATCAGGATAGTCTCTGAATTCTAATTTCTCTAATAAATTCAATTAAAAGTTGACAAGAATTTGTCTGCCTTGATATTTCTTTCCTAGAATCGCCTATGGAAAATCGAATTTCATTTGAATTCAATGCTCGATACGAGCTATTAGGTGAACCAACCAATCAAATTGAAGAGGTGTGGTTGGTTTGTCATGGGCATGGTCAGCTAGCCAAATATTTCATTAAGAAATTCGAATCCATAGCCAATAACAAAAGACTCATTATAGCCCCAGAAGGCCTATATCGTTATTATTTACATGGATTTACAGGAAGAGTTGGCGCTACATGGATGACCAAAGAGGATAGGAACAACGACATAGAAAATTACATCAAATACCTCAAAGCTGTTTATCATGAAGTCATTTCAAAACTAAACCCTAATGTAAAAATCACTCTTTTAGGTTTCTCACAAGGTGCTGCTACCATTTCAAGATTTGCCACTCAAACTGATCTCGGATTTGACCGGCTCATACTTTGGGCCGGAATCTTCCCTCCTGACCTTCCTCCGCTTAAAAGCACAAACAGGTTAAAAGATAAAGCTTGCTATTTGGTCTATGGATTGGCAGACGAATTCTTAACAGAGGCTCGGGTGAATGAACAGGAAGCCATTGCCAGTGAAATACAAGTAACCCCCGAAACGATAACTTTCGAGGGTAAACATGAGCTCAACGATGAGGTACTCATATCATTAGCTGATCAGATTTAGCGCCACCCAAACCTTCTTGCGTATTGCGTAGCCTCTGCTGAGGGTAAGATCATAACAGGCCCTTCATAGATTCCACCATTAGCACCAATATCCTCGACCCTAACAGAGATTACATTCTTACCTGATTTAAGCAAGCCATCGGGAATGCTATAAACCCTTGTTTTAGCGAAACTCTGAGACCTACCTAGTCTCTGTCCATCATTCGTCTCACCGATCTTTTGGCCATTTAGATAGATCTCATCGAAGTCATCGATCTTCCCTCCTATTAAGGTTAAGTCTCTCAGTGTCGTACCTGCTGGAACTACAAATTCTTTGCGATACCAAGCGAAATCATTCAGATCGTTAATGCCAATGATCTTCCAATTGGCTGGAACCATAATATCTTCCCAGTCATCATCATTGTGGTCAGGTCTGGCAAAGTCAGGATCATCGTCTAATTTGATCTTCCAAAGACCTTCTAGAAAAATAGCATCATTCAGATAGACATCGTCTAGATAAAGGATTCCGACACTTCCACTATAAATTCCGCCCTCCCCTCCTTGATCATATACTTTGACAGCTATTAAATTCTCGCCATTGTAATTTAATAATTCAGGTGGAAGAGCATAAATTCTTTCGGCATTCCAAGCCGTATAGTAATTGGGGTACATACCTCCTGAAAAGCCGATCTTCACTCCATTCAGGTATACTTCATCGGCATCATCTATATAGCCTAACTTGACCAGGTGATAGCGATTCTTTTCTAGCTTTTCACCATCGAATGTGGTTCTATACCAAGCAAAGCCATCGTATCCGTTGAATCCTTCCCGCTCCCACCGCTCTGGAACATAAATTTCTTCCCAATC
>CBFIDS010000148.1:0-13469 GCA_965661435.1 Roseivirga sp. | reverse complement strand
GCCGGAAATGACATACTCAGCGTGATATTCACCTTTGGAAGTTTTAGCCTTATAACCACCTTTTACTTTCTCGATCTTCTCAACCGATTCCCTATAAATGATCTCTCCCTCTTTCGACTCAACGTATTCGATCAGCGGATTTACCAAATTCAAAAGTCCTCCATCGATGTAGTAATTAGGATAATTGGTGTAGCACAATGCAGCCGCACCAAATAAAAAATTAACTTCACTCATATGATTCTGAGCGGTGATAAGAAGTTGCTCATTGACAAAATCTACGAACTTCTGGTTGCTATCTAAGGAGTACTTTTTTAAAACCGTTTCGACAGAAAGAAAAGCATTGGGGAGATTGGCTATTTGATCAAGCGAAACACCTTTAACCGCCTTTGTCAAATCCTTCAGTGTTTTTGGAGGAAAGGTTAGTTGGCTCAATGAGTTCTTCCACACAAACTCACTCACCTTAAAACATTCTTCCCAAAACTTCCTCTGATTCTTTTTCCCAAAGGCTCTTTCTGCTTCAATGATCCAGTCTTCCAAAGACTCGAACCTAGAGATCACATCGCCCCTTTTAGAATGAACCTGCATAGGTAACTCTAGCTGTCTGACCGGTAAAGTCAAGCCAATTTCATCCAATACATATTGTAAAGGCATTCCTTTACCCAATCCAACGAGCGTTGTAGCCCCTGCTTCGAAAACATAACCCTTACGCCAATATGATGTGGTACAACCACCCGGTTGCCAATTTTGCTCTACTATTCGAACTTTTAGGCCTCTTTTTGCAAGGAGTACAGCAGAGGTCAGTGAACCCATACCTGAACCGATGATCAAAACGTCTGATTCTTTCAAGACTAGTGATTTACTTTTTGTTGAATTTATTTTCTTTAAAGTTGAACAAAAATGAATAGCACAATGTTGGGTATTCGTTAAATAAAATAAGTAGTAAGCAAACTTCTTACTCATTGAAAAAATTCATTGATGAAAGTAGCGGTTTTTAGGAAAGAGCATTTTAATGCGGCACACAGATTGCATAATCCAAATTGGTCTAAAGAAAAGAATGAGGAGTTTTTTGGAAAGTGCAATAACGAATATTATCACGGTCACAATTATGATCTAATTGTCAAAGTGGCTGGTGAGCCAGATCCAGAAACTGGTTACGTGTATGATATGAAAAAGTTGAGCGACATCATTAAAGAGAATGTCACTGACCAATTCGATCATAAGAACCTGAATTTGGATGTTCAAGATTTTAAGGAATTAAATCCAACTGCAGAGAATATCGCAGTAGTGATCTATAATAAACTGAGGAGTAAAATAGAGCCTGAGCTCGATTTGAAAATTACACTATATGAAACAGAACGAAACTTTGTTGAATACCCAGCTTAACGGTCTTTCGGTTGAAGAGATAGGAGATGAACATATCGGAACGTCATATGACACTCCGATGAAGGAAGATGCCTTCGATATGGATGATGAATTAAAAATGAATCTGATCGAAGACAAATTCAAAGAGATCATGGAGATCATGGGTCTTGACTTAACTGATGATAGTCTTTCCGGCACTCCTAAAAGAGTGGCCAAGATGTATATTAAAGAAATATTCAGCGGACTTAATCCAGCTAACAAGCCTAAAATAGCCCTATTCGACAATAAATATAAGTACGATGAAATGCTTGTTGAGAAGGATATCACTTTCTACTCAAATTGTGAGCATCACTTTGTACCCATCATTGGTAAAGCGCATGTAGCCTATATTTCAAGTGGAAAAGTGATAGGCTTGAGTAAGATCAACCGTATTGTAGACTATTATTCTAAGCGACCTCAGGTTCAAGAAAGACTTACGGTACAAATCGCCAATGAGTTAAAGGAGATTCTAGAAACGGAAGATGTGGCTGTGGTAATTGATGCCGAGCATTTATGCGTTTCATCTCGAGGTGTCAAGGACGTGAACAGTAGTACAATAACTGCTCAGTTCCACGGCCAGTTTAAAAATGAGGCAACGAGAAATGAATTTCTAACTTATATAAACTCAAGAAAATAATGCAGAACAAAACCATACTAATAGTAGGTGCAAGTTCAGGAATAGGAAAAAGTTTAGCTGAATCATTGGTTCGATCAGGAGCGAATGTTATCTCCGCCTCCAGGAGCAATCCTAATATCGATGGTCTCACCCATCATCTATTAGATATAACAACGGATGAACCTGACCTTGGCTTTATTCCAGAGGAGTTAGATGGATTAGTTTATTGCCCAGGAACTATCAACCTTAAGCCATTTCAAAGGTTGAAGTTGGAAGATTTTAAAAATGACCTAGAGATCAACCTACTTGGAGCGATCAAGGTACTGCAAGGCTCATTCAAAAGTCTGAAGAAAGCCAAAGGTTCTTCTGTCGTGCTCTTCAGTACGGTGGCTTCAAAACTAGGAATGAATTTTCATTCATCGATTGCAATGGCTAAAGCTGGAGTGGAAGGTTTAGGCAAATCATTGGCTGCAGAATGGGCAATGCATAATATAAGAGTGAACATCATTGCTCCTTCTTTAACCGATACACCTTTGGCGGAGCAACTTCTATCATCAGAGGACAGAAAAGAAGCCACTAATAAAAGACATCCTATCGGAAGATACGGGCAATCGGAAGACATCTCCAACATGGCTCACTTTCTTCTAGATGATAAGTCAGGATGGATCACGGGACAAGTAATGGGCATTGATGGAGGAATGGGTAGTCTAAAACCATAAGTAAATATTACTAAAGTCTGAAAGGAGTTATTCGTTTGAATAACTCCTTTTTGCATTTAAACAACTCATTTTCAATACGTTAAAACGATTCAATTCCAAGCTTGGCATTTAGATCTATTCTTCTTTCCTTTTCTTACCTCATCTACTATCTTTGCACGTCTTAAAAAATTAAGAACCTAACTATGTCTTATCTAATTTACGCAGTACCCGTTCTGGGTTTAGTCGGATTATTGGTGATGATCATCAAAGCCCGATGGGTGAACAAACAAGATGCCGGAGATCAGAAAATGAAAGATCTGGCACTTCACATCAGAGAAGGAGCACTAGCCTTTTTAAGTGCAGAATACAGAGTCTTAGCAATTTTCGTTGTTATAGCCGGTATTCTTCTAGGTATTATCTCTCAACTTGTTGAAACTACTCACTGGTTTATTGTAGTAGCATTCGTTATTGGAGCAGTATTTTCAGGTTTAGCTGGAAATGTAGGTATGCGCATTGCAACCGCAGCTAACGTAAGAACTACACAAGCAGCCAGAACAAGTTTATCTAAAGCATTAAAAGTATCATTCACAGGTGGTACTGTTATGGGCTTGGGTGTGGCAGGATTAGCCGTATTCGGTCTTAGTGTGATCTTCATCTTGCTTTTTGCCTTCTTTATGGACAGCGATATGGCCAATGGTGGCACTGAACAAATGACGGTTGTGCTAGAAGCCTTGGCAGGATTCTCATTAGGCGCTGAGTCAATCGCTCTTTTTGCTCGAGTTGGTGGAGGTATTTATACCAAAGCTGCTGACGTTGGGGCTGACCTTGTTGGTAAGGTTGAAGCAGGAATTCCAGAAGATGATCCAAGAAACCCTGCGACCATTGCTGATAACGTAGGTGATAATGTTGGTGATGTTGCCGGTATGGGTGCTGACCTTTTTGGTTCTTACGTGGCTACAGTTTTAGCCTCTATGGTTCTAGGTAACTATGTCATAAGAGATATGGGCGGAAGAATTGATGATGCTTTTGGCGGAATAGGGCCAATTCTACTTCCTTTAGTAATTGCAGGAGTTGGAATCATATTCTCCATTCTTGGAACTTTGGTGATCAAGATCAGTAATGAAAATGCTAAAGAAGCAGAAGTACAAAAAGCATTGAACAAAGGAAACTGGGGGTCAATCATTTTAACAGCTATTGCCTGTTACTTCTTGATCGATATGATGCTACCTGAAACCATGCAAATGGCTCTATTTGGAGTAGAAGGTGTTGTTGACATTACCTCTACCCAAGTGTTTGGAGCAGTATTAGTTGGTCTTTTTGTAGGAGCTGCCATTTCTTATATGACAGAATACTATACTGGATTAGGTAAAAAACCAGTAATGGCTATCATTCAAAATTCTTCTACTGGAGCCGCAACTAATATTATTGCAGGTCTAGCAACAGGTATGAAATCAACCTTCGGCCCTGTCATTCTATTTGCTGCAGCTATTTGGGGAGCATATGAGCTTGCAGGTTTCTACGGTGTAGGTATTGCAGCATCTGCTATGATGGCAACAACAGCTATGCAATTGGCAATTGATGCATTCGGTCCTATTGCCGATAACGCTGGTGGTATTGCTGAGATGAGTGAACTCCCTGAAGAAGTAAGAACGAGAACTGATATTCTTGATTCAGTGGGTAATACAACAGCTGCTGTAGGTAAAGGATTTGCGATCGCTTCTGCTGCGCTTACAGCACTTGCTTTATTTGCTGCTTATGTGACATTTACAGGAATTGATGGAATCAACATATTTAAAGCTGACGTATTAGCTGCTTTATTTATTGGAGGTATGGTTCCAGTGATCTTCTCTGCCTTAGCCATGGAATCTGTAGGTAAAGCTGCTATGGAAATGGTGAAAGAGGTAAGAAGACAATTCAGAGAAATTCCAGGTATCCTAGAAGGAACTGGTAAGCCAGAATACGACAAATGCGTGGAGATCTCTACAAAAGCATCTATTAAAGAAATGATGCTTCCTGGTGCTATCACTATTATATTTCCAATTATCATTGGTTTTGCTATGGGTCCTGAAGCATTAGGTGCTTACATGGCTGGTGTTGCTGTTTCTGGTGTGGTTTGGGCTATTTTCCAAAACAACGCAGGTGGCGCATGGGATAATGCCAAGAAGTCATTCGAAGCAGGAGTTGAAATCGATGGTGAAATGACCTACAAAGGTTCTGAAGCGCATAAAGCTGCTGTAACTGGAGATACTGTAGGTGATCCATTCAAAGATACTTCTGGCCCTTCAATGAATATCTTGATCAAATTGACATGTTTAGTGGGCCTTGTCATCGCTCCAATTTTAGGAGAGATGTACGGAACAGGCGGACATGCTGATGATTCTCATGTTGAACTAGAGCCAACCAAAGAATTACATCTTGAAGAAGCTGATGAGTTGATCACTGACGTGCAATAGACTCGCAATATAGATACAAACAGAAAAAGCAGCCAAGGCTGCTTTTTCTGTTTGTATCAACTTAATTTAATAACCTGTTCTACCAACACTAGGAACTAATAGATTATAAGCTCTTAAAGGAGATTCAGAAGCCCTTTCAAATCTACCTCTCAATCTGTATCGTTCTGTTCCAAAAACCAATCTGGCCTCATTATTTTCACCAAACATTTTAAGGAAAATTGTCATAGGCTTAGGGAAATGAGTACTAGTAACATAAAGAACAGGGTCAATTCGCTTGCCATCATTATTTTCTTCAATCTTTATTCTTTCAATCTTACCTTGAAAATTTAAGTCAGCACCGAAATTAACAGATGATTGAGGAGAGTCACCTTGATATATATAAATTTCATCACCATCTATAATCAGACCATTGGTGTCATCAGATACTTGGATAAATTCATTTTCGCTATTGACAAATTGATTAGCTCTAAGAGCAAAATCTCTTTCTTTAAGAGCTTTTAGTGCCAATTGTCTTCCTTTTTCTAATTTGACTTCTTTCAGTCTCTTTCTTTCTTTTCTGATTTCCCTTCTAGATAATTCTTCTTCTGGTTTATCTTGTGCATACGCAAATGAAGCTGAAATCATAAGGGTGAGTGCTAGAATGGTTTTGCTTTATTGGTTCACCTAAATGACTCAATAACTGCGCCAAAGAAACATTAATAATCTTTTATTTTTATAAAAAAAGGTAGCCATATGGCTACCTTTTGTCTAAATCAGATACTTTTTACATTCCGTTTCTCAAGTTCTTTGCCACAGCAATTGCCGACTCAGAGGTTCTTTCAAACTGACCTCTCATCTTTAATCGATCTGCACCAGAAATAAATCTAGCCTCAGCAATCTCACCAGTCACTTGAATATATACCGAAAGTGCTTTGACAGTATTTGGACTAGAGAAAAAAACACGCGTTTCTATAGGCTTACCTTCTCCTCTATCAGTCACTTCATATTTTGTAATGTTTCCTTCATAGGTAACACCTCCTTGCCCATTCAAACCAATATTAATAGGGTCTCCATACTGTACAAAGATCTTATCATCTTTAATCAAGATGAAATTCGTGGTGTTGACCACATTAAAGATCTCATTCCTTTTGTTAAAAATGATATCAGCACGAAGCGTAAAGTCTTTATCCTGTAAAGCACTAAGTGCCACTTTTCTTCTCTTCTCAGCTTCTTGCTTGTTCTGTTCTTTTCGCTCTTGTCTGAGCTCTTTCTTTGTTTTTTCCTTCTCCTCCACATATTGCGCTTGAGCAATATTGATAGCGAAGAAAATCAGTAATAAACTTATATTCAATCGTATATTCATTTCCTTTCTTTTGGGAAATATGACACAAAAAGCATACCAGCCATCTGAATTACAAGAGCCGCCTCAAGGAGTTAATGCTTAAAGAAACTCCAAACATTACCCACAAACATATTTAAACTTGCACTTAACATTTACTGAGGAAAGAAATTTCATAGTTAATCCAACTAAGTCTTAGCCAATCAGAAGCTTTAGAATATATTCGCACTACTTCTATAAGTTTCATTTATGAATTACCTCTCTGTAGAAAATCTTAAAAAATCTTTTGGGGATCGTCAGATCCTAGACGGCCTTACTTTTGGCGTTTCTCAAGGAGAGAAAGTAGCACTAGTAGGCATCAATGGCTCAGGTAAATCTACCCTCCTGAAAATTCTAACTGGAATAGAGACGCAAGATTCAGGCGATGTGGTTTTCAAAAATGGAATCATAGTTAAACACTTATTGCAAAATCCGGAATTCGAAAAAGGGCAAACGGTATTGGACGCTGTCTATGACAGAAATAATCCAGACCATCTATTGCTTATGCAATATGAGAAAGAGCTCTTGATCTCACTAACAGGAAAGGACAATCATCAGGAAGTTCAGGATTTGATTGAAAAGGTAGATGAGAGGAATTTGTGGGACCTTGAGAGCCAGGCAAAGCAAATTCTGGGTAAACTGGGTATTAGTGAAATGGAGGCCAAGGTCACCAAGTTATCTGGAGGTCAACAGAAAAGAGTAGCTCTTGCATCAGTGCTGATTCAGAAACCAGACCTTTTGATCTTAGATGAACCAACTAACCACCTAGATATTGATACAATAGAATGGCTGGAAAGATATTTAAGTGTGGCTAATATGGCTTTAATTCTTGTTACACACGATAGGTATTTTTTGGAGCAGGTCACTAATAATATTGTTGAATTAGAGAAAGGACGAGCATTTTCATACAAAGGTGATTTTGAATACTACCTTCAGAAGAAAGCAGAAAGACAATCTGATGAAGCTGCCTCAATTGACAAAGCCAAGAATATTTACCGAAAGGAACTCGATTGGATCAGAAGACAACCTAAGGCCAGGGGAACCAAGGCTAAATATCGAGTAGATGCTTTTGAAGACACGAAACAAAAAGCATTCAGCGAACAAAAATCTAATGACCTTCAATTAAAGGCCACAGCCACAAGACAAGGAAAGAAAGTGCTTGAGGTTGAAGACTTGACATTTGGTTTTGATCAGGAGACTTTGATCAAAGACTTCACTTATACTTTTCAAAGAAAAGACAGAATTGGTATTGTTGGACCTAATGGAGCTGGAAAAACCACTTTTATAAGACTCCTTATGTTAGAATTAGAGCCAAAAGCAGGTTCAGTGGTTAAAGGTCAAACCACGAAGTTCGGATATTATAAACAAGTTGAGAATCGATTCAATCCAAATCAAACGATCATAGATTTTGCTAAATCGATAGCTGAAGTGGTAGAAGTAGGGAAAGGTAAAAACATACCTGTATCTCAATTTCTCAATCGTTTTCAGTTTCCTCCGGATGTTCAGTACAAACCCATCGGAAAGTTAAGTGGTGGAGAGAAACGTAGACTTCAGCTTTTAGAAATACTACTTCAAAGTCCAAATTTTCTTATCCTCGATGAACCTACTAACGACCTCGATCTAATCACCTTAGGGATATTAGAAGAATATCTAGACGAATTTGATGGCAGTTTAATGATTGTGTCTCACGACCGATATTTTATGGATAAGTTAGTTGAGCATCTTTTTGTCTTTGATGGCACCGGTGATGTTCAGGATTTCCCTGGGAATTATACGGACTACAGGCTAACTGCTCAAGACCAACCTAAAAAGGTAGAAAAAGCTACTCCTAAAAAAGATGAGCCTAAGGAACCAATTGAAAAGAAAAAGCTTTCCTATAATGAGCAAAGGGAGTTTGATCAATTGGAAAATGAGATTCCTAAACTAGAAAAGGAAAAAGCGAATCTGGTCAATCTATTGAATCAAGAAACAGATCATGACAAATTGATGGAACTCTCCAAAAAGCTTGAAGAACTAAGTGATGCATTGGATGAAAAAGAGCTTCGTTGGCTGGGACTTTCGGAGTTAAGATAGTGAATGGCAGTAATTGAATTGACGAATGATCAGGTAAGTCTGATCGCAGATCCTCAAAAATCTATTCTAGAAAATACTTTATCAGCGGGCGTACCTCATACCCATGCTTGTGGTGGTAATGCCCTATGTTCAACTTGTAGGGTTTATATTGAAGAAGGCTTAGAAAATGTATGCTCTAGAAATGAAGAAGAATCGGTTCTTTCTAAACAACTTGGTCTTTTACCTGAGGTAAGGTTGGCATGTCAAACAAAGATCAAAGGCGATGTTAAACTCAAAAGACTGGTACTTGATGAAATTGACGAAAAGATCATACTTGATATTGATAAGACAGATAAGCCCAGAAGCCTTGGTGTAGAAAAAGAAGCATCTATCCTCTTTGTAGATATTGCAGATTACACCTCCTTTTCAGAAAAGACAACTCCATACGATGTTGTCCATGTCTTGAACCGTTATTTCCATATAGCAGGCACTATTATTAAGAAACATGGAGGCAGGATAATTGACTATTATGGTGATGGCTTCTTAGCAATATTCGGCCTTGACAATAATTCTGAGCATTCTGAAAACCTGATAAAAGCTGGATTTGAATTGAATGCAGAGATTGAAAAGTTCGATCATTTGGTACATGAGATTCTAGATAAAGACTTTAAGATAAGGTTGGGAGCTCATACAGGAAAAGTGATCTGGGGAACAATTGGAATTGAAGGCATGCAAAAAGAAGCCGCAATTGGAGATACCGTCAATTTTGCAAGCAGAATTGAGCAAGCGAATAAAATTTTAAATACCCGTTTTCTAATTTCAGAGGCCCTGCATGATAAGCTGAAGAACAAATGCTCAGTTTGTCAGAGCTTCGAAATAGAAGCAAAAGGCCATAGCGCTCCTATGATGGTATATTCTCTTGATGATCATTTCATAGATTAAAGGCTTCAACTAGTTATTCAAACATCAGACTTGTATCTCCGTTGGAATAAGTAGATGAATTCAAATACAATAACATTCCTGATAGGTTTTCTGATGGTCCTGTATGCCATCAGCTTTATTTATTACATCAAACAGAGAAGTAAAAGAAAGAACAATCAAAATAGGGCATTGCAACTACCTCTTTTCATGGCTTTCCTAATTGGACCTTTGCTGTTCTTTATGATCAATAACAATCAAAGAAAAGAGAAGAGAAGATTTATGGGAGGTAACAAGCGCCGGTTTTCCTAGTTATTAAGACATGGGTCTAATGAACTCTTTTATAGCTTTTTCACTTAAGAAATCATGAACTCATACTTCTTAGAAAGACTTTACCTGAAACAAAGCGCATGTCCAGACTGCCCCTCTCCTAAGGTTGTCTCAGATTGGTTTACTGACTTGCTCGGGACTCTTTTTCCTGATTTTTCTTCACAGAAATTCAGTACTCAAAAAGAGTTTGAATTACATTTAAATGAACTCAGGCTAAGACTAGAAGGAATCTTAGCAAAAAACCCAATTCGATCTAAAAACAAAGCAGATGAGACTTCTAAAAAGTTCTTCGATAAAATTCCTTCGATATATGAAATGCTTGAAGAAGATATTTTGGCTATTTATGAAGGAGATCCTGCAGCCAAAAGTCATACTGAGGTAGTAAGAACCTATCCTGGTTTTATTGCTATTGCATCACATAGAATTGCACATGCCTTGCAGAATTTAGAAATAGGTTTAATTCCAAGGATCATTTCAGAATTCGCACATAGCAAAACAGGAATAGACATTCATCCGGGAGCCAGAATTGGCCATTATTTTTGTATCGATCATGGTACAGGAGTAGTTATTGGTGAGACTACAGAAATCGGAGATCATGTGAAGATTTATCAAGGAGTTACCCTTGGAGGGTTAAGTGTAGATAAGAAAGATGCGCAAATAAAAAGACATCCGACTATTGAAGATCATGTCGTAATTTATGCAGGTGCCACGATTTTAGGCGGGAACACAATTGTAGGCAGAGACTCAATAATTGGAGGGAATGTTTGGCTTACTCACAGCGTGCCTGCAAAGACAAAGGTCTACTATCAGGCTCATATGACGGATTCCAATGGTGATAAGGATACCATTATT
Source organism: Roseivirga sp. (assembly GCA_965661435.1). Classification (GTDB taxonomy): domain Bacteria; phylum Bacteroidota; class Bacteroidia; order Cytophagales; family Cyclobacteriaceae; genus Roseivirga. Next base: position 2,792 of record CBFIDS010000148.1, on the reverse strand, counting down.
TTCAAAGGTCAAAGCGCATGAAATTACAGGAACTTATAGGTAATACTCCTTTGATAGAATATCAACATTTAGACCTTAAACCTGGGGTTAAGATCTATGGAAAGCTCGAAGGCAATAACCCTGGTGGAAGCGTAAAGGATCGTGCTGCTTTTGGAATGATCAGTGAGGCACTGAAACGTGGAGATATCAAAACTGGAGATCAAATAGTTGAAGCCACGAGTGGGAATACAGGAATTGCATTAGCTATGATAGCCAGCATCATGAAGGTTAACATGACTCTTATAATGCCAGATAATGCCACTTCAGAAAGAGTAAAAAGTATGGAGGCATATGGGGCTAAGGTAATCCTCACCCCTGCCGATAAAACCATTGAATATTCAAGAACATTAGCAGATAAAATGGCAAAAGAAGATGGTTATTTCATTTTGAATCAATTTGCAAACCCAGACAACTACAAACAGCATTATAAAACTACAGGACCTGAAATATGGAGGGACACTCATGGTAAAGTCACACACTTTGTGTCTGCTATGGGTACCACTGGCACCATCATGGGGGTTTCCAGATATTTGAAAGAACAAAATCCTGAAATACAGATTGTAGGAACACAGCCTACAGATGGATCAAGCATCCCTGGAATCAGAAGATGGTCGGCTGAATTTTTACCTAAGATCTTTGAAAAAGAAAGGGTCGATCGAATCATTGATGTCAGTCAATCTAAAGCTACTCAAATGACAAGAAGACTTGCTAATCAAGAAGGCATTCTAGCCGGCATGAGTTCTGGAGGCGCGCTGACTGCAGCTCTAAAGATCGCTGAGGAGATCGAAGAAGGAGTAATCGTTCATATCGTTTGCGATAGGGGAGATCGTTACCTCAGCTCAGGTCTTTTTTCTTAAAAAGAAGCCCATTAATTCGTTAAAATATTATAACGAGCAATCTCTTCATCAGTCATCCAATGCATATCATCAGGCCCTGCAGCATTAATGGTGAAATAATAAAAGTCCTCTGCTTATTGTTGGGTAAATCCTATATCCATATAGTACTCAATATATGGTAAGTGATTTTCATCACCTACAGGAAAATCGGCAGCGCTGATAGGGTTGCCACTTTCATCTTCAGATCCCCATGAATGAACACCAATTTGCGTATTAGAACCTTTTGTGCGATTTATCCCTGCTAAGAAAAAATCAACCCCTCCAGAAGCAATTAGGCCGTTGTCCAATAGATGAATATCTATTCCTTCTTGATGCACTTTGAGAGAAAGTTGTAGATTAATGAAATCATCTGCAGATCCACCACATTCTACAATCTCAATTCTATTCACATTTGGAAAATTAGAGAGTAAGTCATTAAAATCATCTAAGGATGAGCTTCCGATATCCCCGTTCATCTCAATCGTAGTCTCATTATCCAAAACATTAAAAATTCCAAATCTCGTCTGATTGGGATCAATCATCGCCACCCTCGTTAGAACAAGAAAATGTTGAGAATAGAATGAAGTATAAACAAAAAATTAAAAAGGCATTTCGTTTCATAAGTAATAGGAGATGGATGGGTTAATGATTTTAATAATTACTAATTGCAGTGTAATTTAAAGGAAATTATCATCCCATTTAAAAATCACTCTAGATTGATGAGGGCAATCAAATGCTTAGGTTAAAAAGGCCGATTTATATAATTGTAACCTCGGTTACAATCTTCATTCATTTTACTTATGACTTTTACACTTTATCTCTTGACCAAAACTATCTTAAATAGCTAATGAAAATTCTTGATCGCAAAAGTCACTGGGAGAATATTTATAAACAGAAAGAGCTTTATGAAGTCAGTTGGTATCAACCTGTTCCTCAAACTTCATTAGATTTCATTGAAGATTTAAATATCAATACATCATCAAATATCATAGATATTGGAGGAGGAGATAGTTTTTTAGTCGATTCACTGATTAATAAAGGATATCAGAATCTAACAGTTTTAGACATTTCTCAAGCTGCCATAGAAAGAGCCAAGATAAGACTTGGAGAAAAAGCATCAAGAGTCAAGTGGATAGTGTCGGATATTACACAATTTCAACCAAAAGAAGAATATGATCTTTGGCATGACAGAGCAGCTTTTCATTTTTTAACAAGTGAGATTGAAACTGAGAAATATTTAGAGGTCGCTCGGAGATCAATAAAGATCAATGGTAAATTGATCATAAGTACATTCTCAGATCAAGGTCCGACTAAATGTAGTGGCATTGAGATTCACCAATATTCTAGGGAGCAGTTAGTCAGGAGATTCACTCCTGATTTCGAAAAATTGACTTGCATAAACTTGAACCACATCACACCCACTGGCAGCAATCAAAACTTTACATTTTGTAGTTTCAGAAAAAGGTGAATCTCAAAAAAGGCATTCTTAGGAGATGGAGCAGAAAAATAATTGCTCACAACTAACTCTCCATTAGTATTCTACGATTTCTTTTCTATCCGTAGTATTTCAATTACCTTTGCGGGCTCAAATTAAGGCCCATGATCGCAGTACAAAACGTATCCTTAGCATTTGGTAAAAGAGTACTCTTTGACGAAGTCAACATTAAATTCAGTGGCAATAACTGCTATGGTGTAATAGGCGCCAATGGCGCTGGTAAATCTACGTTCTTGAAGATTTTATCAGGAGATGTTGACGCCAACTCTGGAACGGTCACCATGGAGCCCGGCAAAAGAATGGCTGTGCTCAAGCAGGACCATTACGAATTCGATGAGACCTCTGTTCTGGATACAGTAATGATGGGGCACACTGAGCTTTGG
>CBFIDS010000147.1:0-4281 GCA_965661435.1 Roseivirga sp. | reverse complement strand
GTAATGAATGTGCTAGTTAAGTATCTTCCTAACATACCTGCTATAGAAATCATTCTTTTCAGGTCAATTGTTTCATTTTTCATGTCGGGAGTAACGCTCAAACTGAAAAGAATACCTCTATTTGGCAACAATAAGAAAATTTTATTGATCAGAGGCTTGGCAGGGGCTTTGGCTTTGATGATGTTCTTCACAACCATTCAAGAGATCCCACTAGCCAGTGCTGTTACACTTATGTTCTTAGGACCAATTTTCACTACACTGATAGGTATTTGGGTTGTAGGTGAAAAAGTTAAACCCCTGCAATGGTTGTTCTTTGCGCTTTCATTTGTGGGAATAGTGATGATCAAGGGTTTCGACCCTAGAATATCGCCTTTAACGGCCTTATTGGGAGTTGGAGCTGCTTTCTTCTCGGGTATTGCATATAACATGATCAGAAAACTAAAAACAACTGAACATCCTCTCGTTATTATCTTTTATTTTCCATTAGTCACACTTCCAATTGTGGGTACTTATTCTTTTTTCAATTGGGTGCAACCAGAAGGAATTGAATGGCTATTGCTGATAGGTGTAGGCGTGCTCACTCAAATTGCACAATATTTTATGACCGTGGCTTACCAATCAGAAGAGTTGTCTAAAGTGTCGAATATTAATTTTATAGGAATTATTTACGCTTTAGGATTTGGATTCTTTCTCTTCGATGAGACCTTCAATGTGTTGACTTATCTTGGAATGGCTTGTGTAATGACAGGAGTTGTGTTAAACGTGTTCTACAAAAATAAAAAGAAGACCAATGAAGCTGTATCAAATTGACTCATTCACTAAAGCAAAGTTCAAAGGAAACCCAGCTGGTGTTTGTATTCTTGAGGAAAGATTAAACAAAGATCAGATGCAAGCCATTGCCTCGGAGATGAACTTATCTGAAACTGCTTTTATTGAGAAAAAAGGAGAGCGCTATGGTTTAAGATGGTTTACTCCGGCAAGCGAAGTGCCTTTATGTGGTCATGCTACTTTAGCATCAGCTTTTGTCTTATTCAATGAAGGTTTTCATTCAAAAAACGAATCGATATTCTTTGATACACTCAGTGGCGAGTTGATAGTAAATATTAATTCGGAAGGAGCACTTTCAATGGACTTCCCAGGAAAGGTTCCTGTTGCTTACACTGGTAATCATCTGGATTTGATTCGCCAAGAGTTTGGAGAATCAATTCAAGAAATACTGGAAGTTCCGAATGAATTGATCGTTATTCTAGAGTCCTCTGAAGCAGTCAAGAATGCCCATCCATCTTCTGATGTGATTGCCAAATTATCAAAGTATGGAGTAATGATCAGTGGATGGGATCATTCAGGGCAATATGATTTCGTATCGAGATATTTCGGGCCGAATCTGGGTATCAAAGAAGACCCTGTTACTGGCTTTATTCATACAATACTCTCCCCTTATTGGGCAAAAATGAAGGATCAACAGTCTTTTAAATGTTACCAAGCCTCAGAAAGAGGGGGAGAGTTAAGCACAGAAGTAAAGGGTAACCGTGTAATTCTGAATGGCAATGCGGTAAAAATATTTGAGACAGATCTAAGTTTAGATTAATCTGGCGAGATTAGAATAATAGCACTAATGGAAGCAACCTCTATTTGATCTCCACTTAACTTTTGAAATGGTTTTGCTCCAGCTTTCGTCTCGTCTAAAACTACATGCCACTGTTTTCTTGGAAGATCAATTATCTGACTGCTGGCGCTTCCATTATAGATGATCACCATTTCACCATCGAGCATACTTTTCGCGCCTTTCTTAAGTAGGTAAGCCACCACATTAGGATCAGGATGAACCATAAATTCTAAGTTTTGCTGAATTTCTTCAGTCGAACTCATTCTTAGTAATGGATATTTTTTTCTGAGTTCAATAAGTCCTTTTACATACCTGCCAACATCTTGATATTTCTCTTTTCTTGACCAATCAATCTGATTGATCTCATCAGGTGATTCAAATGAGTTCTCCACGCCATCTTTAGTTCTCAAAAATTCAGTGCCAGCATGAAGGAAAGGAACTCCTTGGGAGGTTAGGACTATAGTCAATGCGAGTTTATGCATTCTGACCCGCTCTTCTTCAGATGCACCTGGGTTGGAGAGTTTCAGCTTATCCCATAGGGTATGATTGTCGTGGCAGGAAACATAATTGATGGTTTGCATGGGTGAATTGGCCCAGGGAGCATCAGAGTAATTTACTGCACTATAGTCTATTTGTGGGTGCTCTGTAGAAGCAACCACACCAAATTTGATGCTTTCTTTCAAACCCGTTCTTTGACTTACAAATCCTCCTTGCTCATGTTCGAAGACGCTCCCCTTAAGGCCATCCCGAAGGTCATCGCTAAATGCGGCTACATGTTCTAGTTGAGTTGTATTGGCTTTTATAGCTTGATATTCCGATGGAAGAGGAGAAGAGCCTGCGGTCCAACCTTCACCATAAATAAAGATACTTGGGTCAATTTCTCGTACAACTCTACTTACCTCATTCATGGTTTCTATATCATGAATTCCCATTAGGTCGAAGCGAAAGCCATCTAAGTGATATTCATTCACCCAATATTGAACGGATTCAACAATGTATTTTCTCATCATCGCTCTTTCTGAGGCTGTTTCGTTTCCACATGCTGAGCCGTCAGAAAAGCCACCTGATTCGTTTTGGCGATAATAGTATCTAGGAACGAGCTGATTGAAATTTGAATCCTCAGTTTGTCCAGTATGATTGTAAACAACATCTAAAACTACTCTAATGCCATTGGCATGAAACTGTTGAACCATTTCTTTGAACTCCCTAATTCGAATTGCTCCATCGTATGGATCGGAAGAGAAACTTCCTTCTGGCACATTGTAATTTAAAGGGTCATAACCCCAGTTGTATTGCGGTATATCAAGTTTCGTTTCATCGATTGATCGATGGTCAAAAGTGGGTAATAGATGTACATGTGATACTCCCAATTCTTTGATATGATCAATTCCGGTGGTTAATCCTTGTGGACTTTTTGTTCCTCCTTCCACAAGCCCCGAATATTTACCAGGATTAGAATTTCCAGACGAAGGGTGAATGGTCATATCCCGTATTTGGAGCTCATAGATAATTATATCGTTATAACCATTCAATTGAGGCCTGATGTCTTCGTTCCAACCAATAGGGTTGGTTGTTTCTAAATCAATGATCATACTTCTCTGACCATTGACGCCAACAGCAACGGAATAGATATCGGGTTTTTCTTCTAGCCATTTACCATTTTGATATACTTGGTAAGTGTAGTACTTTCCTTGCAGATCTCCTTCGATTTCAAATGACCATGTTCCGTTTTCTGTAGGTTGCATGGAATAACTCATTTCTAAATTATCACCATTTCCTTTTCCATAAATACGAAGTTGAACCTCTTCTGCAGCAGGCGACCAGAGTCTGAACCTTGTATTAGAAGATGAATATATCATTCCCAGATCCTTCCCTTCATAGGTAGGGTATTCATCCAAAGAGGTATACTTGATTTGTTGATCGCAGGCGCTCATAATCATTAGAATAGGAATAAATAACCAAAGAGACTTCATTTTAGCCTTTAGTTCGTACTTGGGAAAGGTGCAATGATATTCTCTTCCTTTTTTCCTTCTTTCACCAAGAGCCAAAGAATAGCAGAAATACCCAATGCGATTGCGCTAATTATGAAGATCATAGATTTGTCATCAGCATTGTCTATGAATTTTCCTAAGCCAGAAGCGATCAGTTGGGGGATGACTACAGACAAGTTGAAAAGGCCCATGTAGAGCCCCATTTTTTTCTGATCTACCGTTTCAGACATGATGGCAAAAGGGAGACTTACTACTGCAGCCCACCCAATTCCCACCACCGCCATTAGGATAAATAGCGTTGCTTGACTTTGTCCAAAAAGAATGATCAGTACATAACCAATAGCCATTGTAGCAATGCAAAGCATATGTGTTTTTACTCTACCAATCTTTTCTGTGATGGGTTCTAAGACTAGGGCTGGTAGCAGAAAACCTACCGTATTAAGAATGGCGAAAGAGATACCAGTGATAAAACCGATTTCATCGTTTTGAGCTTCACTGATCTGCTGTGAAGTAGCAAAGCCCATGATGTTTTCTTTGATGTAGGAAAAGGTGTAGATGAACATCGTTTGTACCCCGATCCATGTAAAGGCATGAGCAAGACATATCTTTAAAAATTGAGGTAAATCTGTTTTTTGAACTTTTTTATCTGATTCAATGATCTCCTCTTCTGGCGTAAGGTCCTTG
>CBFIDS010000146.1:0-15665 GCA_965661435.1 Roseivirga sp. | reverse complement strand
GCTTGACTATGGTTGTTTTCCCCGATCCAGAAGGAGCGGTAAAAATAATCGCCTTACCTTTTGACATATTATAAATCTACACTATTACGAATCGTATCTATCAGATTGTTCGGCATTTCCTCTTTATGCTCACAAAGCTTTTTCCGAATTTCCTCCTTAACAGATTTCTCTTTTTCGTAGGTGAAGTTTGATTTGACGCAAGATTTGATCTTTTCTTCAAATACTGATCGAGATTCCTGATCTGCTTCATTGTCCAAAACTAGTTGAACAAGTTCTGCAAACCTCTTCTCATCAATTAAATTACCCTGCTCACAATAGCACTTCTTAAATGTATCTTTGAACCAAGTTGAAAATTCCGACATTGTTCCAAATTATTTGTTATAACCCATATCTTTCGCGTAACTAGCCAATTTGTCTTTCAGCATATTTCTAGCCCTATGCAACCTAGACCTTACAGTGCCTATTGGAATATCTAAAATTTTAGACATCTCTTCATAGGTAAAACCCTCTAAGTCACTTAATATAATTACGGTTCTAAAATCAACAGGAATGCCATTCAAGGCCCCAGAAATTTCATCACCAATCATATGCTGTACAGTCTCAACTCTTAGGTCTGTAGTGATACTTTCATCTACATCATCTGAGTTATAGTATTGCTCAACTTCATTGTAATCGACCTTACTTGGCTGCTTACTTTTCTTACGATATTCATTAATGAAGCTGTTCTTCAAGATTCGAAACAACCATGCTTTTGCGTTAGTTCCTCGTTCAAAGGAATTGATGAATCTGAATGACTTTAAATAAGTGTCTTGCACTAGATCTTTTGCGTCATCTTCATCGAAAGATAACTTGTAAGCAAAATTGTACATAGAGTCGACATGTGGCATAAATTCGCCATTAAAGATCTCAGTCTTTTCCTGATCTGTGTAATTTTGTCTTCTAGGTTTTTGCTCTTGTGTGGTTTCTTCTGACATAAACCAAAGTTAAATTAAAAAGCAGTGCATCATTCTAATTGATGCTCTTCACAAACATACAACATGAAAGCCTATTTGTTGTAAGTTTGCCTCATAGATTAATTTTATCAGGTTTGCGCATACTTTTTCTTACTTATCAAGGGGGAATGGCTGGTTCCACACTTTCTATAACATACCTAGCAAAGGGATTAGCCGACAGAGGACATGAGGTCTATGCAGGTCTAAGAAAAGAGATGCCAATATGGGATTTGATCGAACATCCTGGTATCAAACGTATCCCTATGCGAATAAAAGGCAAGTTTGATTTTCAAAATTGGGGAGAGATAAAACAGATAGTCCGTCAATATGATATTGACATAATCAACTCTCAATCAAGCCATGATCGATATACAAGTCTATTCGCTAAAAAGCTATTCGGATTGAAATGCAAAGTAGTTCACACAAGACGGCAGATGCCTTTAAGCATGGGTGGGCCACTTCAACTATATCTATATAATCACTGGGCAGATGGAATCGTGGCGGTGAGTCAACAGGTTAAAGATGGATTAGCGGATCTCGGAATTAAAAATTCTCGAATAGAAGTCATTCACAATGGTACTCCTAAAGAAAAATATCAGAATATAGACCAAAACTTGGTGCAACAACTGAAAGTCAAGTTTAATATAGCTCCTAAGGATTTTGTCTTAGGTTGTGTCTCTCGTCCTAAAAACCAAATACAGATCTTAAAAGCACTCAAGCGTATTGGCACCCCACTTAAGATGGTGTTTTGTGGCATAGAACTCACCCCCGAATTTGAAGAGATCATTAGTTCTTATTCAACCAAACATGAGGTCTATTTCGAAGGACCTGTAAATGGGAAAGACATACTTTCATATCATGAATTGTTTGATGCTGAAATTCTTGCTTCAACCATGGAAGGGCTCTCTCAATCTTTACTTGAAGCCATGGCAATCGGTACACCAGTTATTGCCACAGCCTTTGCTGGAAATTTGGACCTCATTCAAGATGGGGAAAACGGGCTTTTATTTGAAGACGGGGACACAATAAAGATCGCTGAATTGATTCAACAAATGAGAAGTAATGAAGAACTACGAACTAATCTCAGACAAAAAGGTAGGTATACAGCACTTGAAAAATTCAATATTCAAAACACAATTAATAATTACGAGAAATACTTCGAACGATTGATTGCCAAAAAATAGAATCAAGTCTTAACTTGCACATTCCTATCTAGATGAAGTTTCTCTTGAAAAGAATTCTTAACAACTCGAATAAGGATTAGTACCGAATGGATTATCTGTCTACTCTTAATGAACCTCAGTACGAAGGCGTTGTCAATACAGAAGGCCCTTCAATGATCATAGCTGGAGCTGGTTCAGGAAAGACCAGGGTGCTTACCTATCGCATAGCTTACCTGATCAAAGAAAAAGGGGTTGATCCATTCAACATCTTGTCTTTGACCTTTACAAACAAGGCTGCTCGTGAAATGCGTGAGAGAATTGAACGAGTTGCAGGCTTAAATGCAAGAAATCTATGGATGGGAACATTTCACTCCGTTTTTGCAAGAATCTTAAGAGCAGAATCAGATCGACTTGGGTATCCTAGTAATTTCACGATATATGACACTGATGACTCTAAGTCATTGATCAGAACCATTGTGAAAGAGTTCGGCCTAGATGATAAGGTTTACAAACCCAATGTTGTTCTCAATAGAATATCAGGAGCTAAAAACCGTTTAGTAGAGTGGAAAGAGTACATCAATAATCCTTTGTACGAGGCTGATGATGCGGCTGCCCAGAAACCAGAAATGGGTAGGATCTACAAAACTTATTGCCAGCGCTGCTTTAAAGCAGATGCCATGGATTTTGATGACCTATTGCTCAACACAAATATCCTTTTTAGAGATCATTCCGATGTGCTTAACAAGTATCAGCATCGATTCAAATACGTTATGGTCGATGAGTTTCAGGACACAAACGTCTCGCAATATCTCATTACTAAAAAACTCTCTTCCGTAAGCCAGAATATTGCTGTTGTAGGTGATGATGCTCAATCTATATATGCCTTTAGAGGAGCTAACATTGAAAATATCCTAAACTTTGAGAAGGACTTTCCTGACTTGAAAGTCATCAAGCTAGAACAGAATTATAGGTCTACTAAGAACATTGTAGAAGCTGCCAATTCATTGATAGCGCAGAACAAGGGACAATTAAAAAAATCAGTTTGGACTGCAAACAGTGAAGGCAATAGGATCGAGCTGATCAAATCCATTTCAGATAACGAAGAAGGACGATTTGTAGCTTCGGCCATATTTGAACAGAAATCGCAAAATAGCTACCAAAATCGTGACTTTGCCATACTTTACCGTACGAATAGTCAGTCAAGGGCGATAGAAGAAGCCCTGAGAAAATCTGGGATTCCCTATAAGATTTATGGTGGCTTGTCATTCTATCAAAGAAAAGAGATCAAGGACCTGATGGGATATTTGAGGTTTTCCATCAACCACAATGATGAGCAATCCTTTAGGAGAATCATTAATTTACCTAAAAGAGGAATTGGCGGCACCTCCGTAGAAAAGATCGTAGTTGCAGCTTTTGAGCATGACATTCCTATCTGGGAAGTTCTTACAAATATCGACTCTTTTCTTCCAGGAAGAGTAGCGAATGCTGTTAGAAACTTTGTGACGATCATCAAGAGCTTCAAGATCTACGTAGATTCTAAAGATGCTTATGAAACGGCTAATCATATTGCAAAAACCTCTGGTCTATTAAAGGAGCTATATGAAGATAAAACAGTCGAAGGTCTTAATAGGTATGAAAATGTTCAGGAATTACTGAATGCAATCAAAGAGTTTGTAGAAACTCCAGATGTTGAAGACAAGAGTCTTGGAGCATTCTTACAAGATGTTGCTTTACTGACTGATCAGGACAATGACGATCCAAACGATAATGATTTTGTGTCGTTGATGACTATTCATGCATCAAAAGGTCTGGAATTCAAAAATGTATTTGTAGTTGGGTTGGAGGAAGACCTTTTTCCGTCTCAAATGATGCTCAGTAGCAGGGCAGATCTAGAGGAAGAAAGAAGACTATTTTATGTAGCTATTACTAGAGCTCAAGAAAACTTATACTTCTCTTATGCATTATCTCGTTATAGATACGGAAGGCTGATCAATTGTGAACCAAGTAGGTTTATTGAAGAAGTTGATCCTAACTATATTTTTGTAAATACAAGGTACGGGAGTCGAGAGCCAAAGCTTGGAAGAAACGAAGAACCACCAGGATTCAACTCCAAATTTGCTCGAAACTTAATGAACAAAAAGAAGCCTCAACCTAAAAAACCTTTACAATACCATAAGCCTTCCGCAGATTTCAGACCGAGCGATACATCTGGATTATCCGAAGGTATGAAAGTAGAACATCCAAAGTTTGGATTCGGAAAGGTCAATAAGGTAGATACTGAAGGCGCGAATAAAAAGGCAAAAGTCATTTTTGAAGATTTTGGCGAAAAAACCTTATTACTCACATTTGCTAAACTGAGAATCATAGAATAAGAAAGTCTTCAAAGGCTTTTAAAGAATAATTACTAATTTGAGACATTACTTAAAATTCAATGGGATTAGAATATAATACTGAGCGTACTGGCGTCAAATTGTTAGAGTACGGTCGCAATATCCAAAAGCTCGTCAATCACATCAAGACCATCGAGGATAAAGAAAAACGTAGTGCTTACGCCAAGACATTGACTGATCTTATGAAACAGATCAATGCAAACATCAAAGGCAATCAGGATTACGACCAAAAAGTATGGGATGACCTCTACCTTATTTCAAATTTTGAAATGGATGTAGAAGCACCTTTCCCTATGCCAGATGAAGAAGCAATCGGTAAAAAACCGAATAAAGTTGCTTACAAGAATTCCAAGATCAAATACCTGCATTATGGCAGAAACGTGGAGATCATGATCGAGCAAGCAATTGCTATGGAAGATCCTGAAACGAAAAAATCTGCGGTCATTCATATTGGTCGCCTAATGAAAGGATTCTACAATACTTGGAATAAAGACAACATTGATGATGAAATCATTCTAAAGCAGATCAAACAGCTTTCAGAAAATCAATTGGACATTGATATTGAGGAAGTTAAAGAATATGGCCTCTTCAACAACAATGTAAAAGAGAATCATCGTTCAAATAGAAGCGGAGGAAGAGATAATACCCGCAGAAGAAGCAATCATAAAAGACGTAAAAACTAAATGTCCTCATTCATTATTGATGGTGGCACCAAACTAAAAGGGGAAATCATTCCTCAAGGTGCGAAAAACGAAGCACTTCAAATTCTTTGTGCAGTATTATTAACTGCCGAATCCATTACTCTTCACAAAGTACCCGACATTCGAGATGTTAATAAGCTTATTGAGCTTTTGTCAGACATGAATGTTGAGGTCAAATATCTAGGCAATGAAAGCTATAGCTTCTGTGCTAAGGATGTTGATATAGACTATTTGGAGACAGAAGATTTTAGAAAAAAGGCTTCGTCATTAAGAGGATCAATAATGATACTAGGCCCTCTTTTAGCTCGTTTTGGTAAGGGAAAGATCTCAAAACCAGGTGGTGATAAAATTGGTCGCAGAAGGCTGGATACTCACTTTATTGGCTTTCAAAAACTAGGAGCGAGATTCCTATATGAAGCTGAAACAGGTATGTATCACATTGATGCAAGTCATTTGAAAGGTACATACATGCTCTTGGATGAGGCTTCCGTTACTGGAACAGCCAACATACTGATGGCCGCAGTTATGGCCAAAGGCAAAACCACCATTTATAACGCTGCATGTGAACCCTACCTACAACAACTATGTAAGATGCTCAACCGAATGGGGGCAAAGATCACAGGTATAGGATCTAATCTATTACACATAGAAGGTGTAGATTCTTTAGCAGGTACCGACCACACCATGCTTCCGGATATGATTGAGATAGGTTCATTTATAGGTATGGCCGCTATGACACAGTCTGAGATCACTATTAAAGATTGTAGAATTCCAGAGCTAGGACTTATTCCTGAAACTTTCAAAAGACTTGGTATTGATATGGAATTTCGAGGAGATGATATATACATCCCTTCGCAGGAGCATTATGAAATTGAAAGCTTCATTGATGGCTCGATCATGACCATTGCAGATGCCATATGGCCAGGACTTACTCCTGACCTTTTGAGCATCGTATTAGTAGTGGCTACTCAAGCCAAAGGAACTGTTTTGGTACACCAGAAAATGTTCGAATCAAGATTATTCTTCGTTGATAAATTGATAGACATGGGAGCTCAGATCATTTTATGTGATCCTCATAGAGCTACGGTTATTGGCCTGAACAGACAACAAAAGCTTAAAGGAATTAGAATGACCTCTCCTGACATCCGCGCAGGTCAGGCATTGCTTATTGCGGCACTTTCTGCTGAGGGCAGATCCATAATCGACAATGTTGAGCAGATAGATAGAGGTTACCAACACATAGATACACGACTCAATGCCCTTGGCGCCAAAATAGAGCGAATGGACTGATTTCAACTATTAACGTGAGCTTTAAGGAAATTGTAGTATTTTCATTTAGATAGATCAATTTTATGGCAAAGCATCACGAAGCCCATTTACATGGAGAAAATAAATGGTTCTCTAAATTTCAAGAATATATTGGCGAATTCATTTACGGAGGCATTGATGGTTCCGTAACTACATTTGCTGTAGTCGCTGGAGCAGCCGGTGCGCAACTTGAAAGCTCAATTGTAATCATCTTAGGTTTTGCTAACCTAATTGCAGATGGTTTTGCAATGTCTGTGGGTAGCTACCTCTCTACAAAATCAGAAAAAGAAAATTACGAAAAACATAAGGCTATCGAATATTGGGAAGTTGACCACCTTCCAGATAAAGAAAGAGAAGAGATCAGAGAGATCTATGAGGCTAAAGGTTTTGAGGGAGAGTTATTAGAACAAGTTGTAGATAAGATCACAGAAGATAAGGACCGCTGGGTCGATGTGATGATGAAAGAAGAGTTAGAAATGACTAAAGAATCAAAATCACCTATTCAAATGGGTGCCGTGACATTTATTTCTTTCCTGATCTTAGGCTTTATCCCATTGATCGTTTACGTGATAGACTATTCAGGTGGAGGCTTTAGTGGTGATCTCTTTGTTTATTCTTCGGTAATGACCTTTATTACTTTTGCAGGTATTGGCTTTGCCAAAAGCTATGTCACCAAGTCTAATAAATTAAGAAGCACATTAGAAACACTATTCCTAGGTGGATCAGCTGCAGTTTTGGCCTATTTTGTAGGGGACATTCTAGAAAAAATGGTTGGATAAGCATTCATAGTTGAAATCAAACGCATCTTTTTATTGTATAGGTCATCATGGTCAAAGTAGGGACATCACGAAGGTTAAACAGAAGCAATTCATCCAAAAAACTCAGAAAAAGAGACTTTTACATGTATTTGATGGAAGTGGTACTAATCATTTTTGGTATCACCATAGCCTATCAGCTCAATATATTTTATGAGAATAAAAAAGACCTTCAACTTGAAAGGTCAGCTTTAGAAAAGGTTCATAATGAGAATGAAACGAATCTCAATGCTTTTGAAGCATCAATCAGCGAGCGACTCCAACTTCAGGAAGACACCAGAGAATTAGCTAGAATATTATTTAGCGGTGGGCTTTTAGAGGATGACTATATTGGTGAATACTTGTTTAATATCAATAAAACAGCAAAGCCACTTATTCAGCTTGAAGCCATCAACTTTTACCTGACGACCAATTATACGAATAGAAACGCTGACATCAAAAGTTCGCTCATTACACTTAAAGGCAAGTATCTTGAATTAAGAGATATCATTGATTACTATGTCAGAATGAAAGAGAAATACTACTCCGACTTTTTAGTGTCGGATGTAGATTTCGGAGAGGAAAAGATCTTGACCTATGATAAGATCAAGAGTGTAGAATTTAAAAATTTAGTGGTGAATTTATTGGCCAATGAACAAGAATTGAATCGACTATTCGATGAGTCATATGGATTAGCCTCTGCTCTTGACGAACTCATCGAAGAAAAAATAAATTAAGCAGATCTTACTTTCTTTTTGACTTGATGAAGACCACATTCCTTGTGAGAGTCTTCCCACCACCATCTGCCGGCTCTAGGATGTTCGCCTGCCTCAATAGGTCTTGTGCATGGTGCACAACCAATACTGCCAAAGCCTTTTTCAAATAACGTGTTAGTGGGGACATTGTATTCTTCAAGATATGCCAATACCTGTTCTTGCGACCAATCTAAAATCGGATTGAACTTAATCACCTGATTGGACTCATCCCATTCCACTTTGTTGAAATTCTCACGATTCTGAGATTGCCCGGCTCTTAAACCTGTGACCCAAATTTGAGTATCAGCCAAGGCACGCTGAAGTGGCTCTACTTTTCTAATAAAACAACACTCTCTTCGGTCATCTAAAGATTCATAAAAACTATGGAAACCCTTTTGCTTGGTTAAATCTTGAACTTTGCTAGTCTTTGGATAGTAAACCTCGATTGGTTTTTTATACCTCGCTCTAGTCTTATCGATCACTTCATAGGTCTCTTGAAATAAACGACCTGTATCTATGGTGAAAATAGAAATGTCTATATCATTTCGGAAGATAGTATCTAAAAGCACCTGCCCTTCTCTTCCAAATGCAGTAGAGAATTTTACTTTTCCTGGGAAAACACTAGATACGAACTGTAAGGCCTCTAATACGGTAAGGTCAATAGTCTCTTCAATCAAATGATTGATAATGCCAGGTTTTAAAAATTGTGTTTCATTCACGCCCACTCTCTTTATCAATTAGAAAGAACCAAAACACAAAACTATGTAAAGTCTACATTTTTTATAGACTTTACAGGTTAAACATAGAAATCGATTTCAGCAAAATGAGAAGATGCTTAAATAGATCGTCTTAAGACATCTGCCAATGTCTTCTTCTCTAAAACTTTAAGGGTATTATCTCTCACTTCGGCCATTACTGTATTTAGCCCACAAATATCTTCTTGACAGTTTTCACATTTTTCGTAATAATTCAAACTGACACATGGCAAAAGTGCAATAGGCCCATCAAGCATTCTTATGACCTTGGCTAACTTGACTTCTTCAGGTGGCTTAATGAGGTAATAACCTCCACCCTTTCCTTTTTTACTCCCTAGCAATCCAGCCTTCTTTAATTCAAGTAAAATGTTCTCCAAGAATTTTAGTGAGATGTGTCGTTCTTTGGATATCTGTGATATCAATACTGGTCCATTTTCTAAATTTTCAGCCAAATAGGTAAGTGCATGAAAGGCATACTGGGTTTTCTTAGAAAGCATATTACAAATTCGTGTATTTCCAGCTTTAAACAAAAAAAGGAGCCTAAGCTCCTTTCATTTTAATCTTTTATTTGATTAGTAGTTATTCAACATCACTGGCATAACCAGCATTAGAATATCTTCATTCTCATCTTTGTCTTTTGGAACAATTAAGCCTGCCCGATTAGGTGCAGACATCTGGAAAGTAATTGATTTTGAATGAACATTACCCAGCATCTCAACCAAGAACTTAGCATTGAAGCCAATCTCTAAATCTTCTCCTTCATGTTCACAAGCAAGAGTTTCTTTAGCCTCATTCGAGAAGTCAAGATCCTCCGCAGAAATAGTCAATTCACTACCAGTGATCTTAAGTCTGATCTGATGTGTAGTCTTGTTGGCGTAAATCGAGATCCTTTTCAGAGAACCTAAAATTTCGTTTTTATCGATCGTCATCTCGATTGGATTCTCTGTTGGAATTACGTTCTCGTAATCAGGGAATCTCTCATCGATCAATCGACAGATCATTTTAATGTTATTGAAATTGAAGTATGCATTAGATGCATTGTATTCAACAACTACGTTAGAATTTTCAGAGGGTAAAGTTGACTTTAATAAATTCAATGCCTTTCTCGGAATAATGATAGACATGCCTGAATCAGTTGCAACATCCACTCTTCTGTAACGAACCAATCTGTGACCGTCCGTTGCAACGAAAGTGGTATTAGTATCATCTAATTTTACATAAACTCCTGTCATAGCCGGTCTAAGCTCATCATTAGATGTAGCGAAGATCGTGTTATTGATAGCTGAGCTTAAGACCTCAGTTGACATGTCAACAGAATAAGCATCAGTAACTTCAGGTACTTTAGGAAAGTCAGTAGCATTTTCTCCAGCTAACTTATATCTACCATTATCTGAATTGATCTCTACACTGTAGGTTTCATTATCAATGCTGAAAGTAACCGGCTGCTCTGGCAAGTTCTTTAGAGTATCCATCAGAATTCTAGCAGGAACAGCAATACTGCCATTTTCCTTTGCTTCAACATCGATTTCAGTAATCATTGAAGTCTGTAGATCTGAGGCTGTAACGGTTAAAAGGCCATCACTGATCTCAAATAGGAAGTTTTCTAGGATAGGAACAACTGGGTTTGTGGTAATTACGCCATTGATATTAGACAAGCGCTTTAAAAGCTCAGCTGAAGAAACAATAAACTTCATAGAAGGTCGATTTTTTGAGTGTTTTTAATAAACAGCTAAAATTAAAAATAAAATCAATTCAACCCATTAAATAACGTCATTTTAGTGCCGAAGTAAACTAATCATTTGGCTAATCTGTTATCAGAGCATCTGAATCAGGTATACTTTGTAACTTGTGTCACTAATAATCTGATTGAAATTTTAATATTTGCAGATCGAAAGAAAGTCTTATGAAAGAAATAACTGTCAAAGAATTGAAGGAATTGAAGGACAATGGAGCAGATTTCCAATTAATCGATGTTAGAGAGCCCTATGAGGCTGATATTGCTGAGATAGGTGGAGAACTTGTTCCCTTAGGCTCAGTTCCTGAGAATGTGGACAAATTTTCTAAAGACAAACAGGTTGTTGTTCATTGTAGAAGTGGCAAAAGATCAGGAGATGCTATTGCTTGGTTAGAAGCCAATCATGGATTTGAAAACCTTTACAATTTAGTTGGCGGGGTTTTAGCTTGGTCTGACGAGATAGATAGTTCTTTAGAAAAATACTAGACTTTAACCGACATAATTTGCTTTGGATCAATTCACAGAATTTCTCTCTGCATTAATCCAAAGCGTTTATTTATACCTTGTATATTTTCTTCTTCGAAGGAAGTCTCTTAGGAAACCGAAAACTATTATAAGAACCAATGGTCCGGCAATGTTTAAAGCTTGCCAATAAGTTCTCTCTTGCTGTAGTTTGATTCTGTTTAGAGGCCTTAAAGCAATATCCTTATTCCTCGAAGTGATCAATCCATTTTCATCGGTTAAATAGGCGAGGACATTGAACATTAGATCCTTGTTGGCATAGCGCACTTTCTCTCCTTCTTCAGCATAAGGATTCACGCCTAATTCATAAGGATTACCATTTCTTAAATTCATTTCATTTCTAATTAGATCACCATCGGATATAACGACAATTTTTGTTGGAATACTTTCGTCAAAGTATGCTGACTTATTGACCGAATCTGGTAAAATTCGATTTTTGTATAAAGAAGTGAATGTACCTTCCAATAGATATCCAGCTATTTTTGCACCTTCATTGAATTGTTGAGGATCAGGTTCATTGGCATAATCCTCAAATGCTACAGGCGCAGGCACAGGCAATACCCTAGTATATGGAGAAGTATTCATTAAGGCAGTTTTCTTCACTCCTTCAGCTTTCACTGTATCCATGGTACTGTAGAAGCGTAGGTAAAGAGCATCTAAATTCTTGGAGATCGGATGTTCTGAAAATTCATTGACCGAACTGTAAAAGGGCCAAGGAAGATTGATGATATTCTCGTTATCATCCACCACCACAGGGTATCGCCCAAAGTTTTGTATGTCCTGTACATAATTCTGGTTTAATCTGATACCATACCTAA
This sequence comes from Roseivirga sp., assembly GCA_965661435.1. GTDB lineage: Bacteria > Bacteroidota > Bacteroidia > Cytophagales > Cyclobacteriaceae > Roseivirga. Next base: position 3,732 of record CBFIDS010000146.1, on the reverse strand, counting down.
AAAGTAGGTCTTCAAGATTATGAGGAATTGGTGTGGCTAATGTTCCTGGCCCAGCAGCCCTTGCCATTTCAACTTCCAAAGATTCAATGAGAAAAGCAGCCTTACCTCCATGCATGATGTACTGGTCTAAAACGTACTTTTCTGACTTGCTAAAAGCCTTTTGTGGTTTGGCAATAATCAGGGCATCATAGTCTTTAGGAAAAATTTCTTTTTCCAATTTCATTTCCTCCAGATCGAAGAATTGAACCATCTCGCTCATGAATCCAGCGATTTCCAATGAATCCAGCTCATCGTGCCCACGCACCAATCCTATTTTCTTTCGATTTAAACCTGCTAATCTTTGAAGCCCTACCGCTAACTCAAACTCAATATTTTCTATTGACTTATTGATGGTCTCATTAGCTGTCGCTCCCCTTCCACCCTTGAATAAAAGAATCCCTGCTGCCTGTTCTCCATACCTGACTATCACGTATGGGAAAACGATCTTTTCTATCTGTCGCCCATTTTCAGTATCCACCAAACGAGTGGGCTCAAAACCTTGACTCATCAAGTATCTATAATTTTCATCCCTTGTCTGTGCATCTTCTGCTGCAGATGGGTCGGTGAAGAAATAGTTGATGACACCGGGCTTGTGCACATCAAACTCTTCAATGATCTGCTTCACAGATCTTCTAAATCTTTCGAAACCGTTCGGGAGATCACCCGCCACTAAGATCTCAATGGTCATAGGTTCATCGAGCTGTCTGAGTAATACTTTGGTGGCAGGCTTGAGTGTATGCCTTTTATCTTCTGTAAGGTCTAATCTGTAGAAAAAATTAGCGACTAGGATATTGAAAACTAAAAGTGCTAACATGCCCCCAATCACCCTTTTCCAAAGTCTCGAACGAATAGGCTTGAAGCTCATCTTTCTAGAAATGATCTTCCAGTGCGTTACAATGATCACAAAGACAATCACCGATAAGAAATAGGTAATATCTCGGGTATCTATTAGCCCTCTACTTAGGGCATCATAATGAAAACTTAAACTGAGGTCTTCGATGTAAAGGGATAATTCTCCTGGAAATAATTCTGCCAATGAACTCAGGCCTGAATACAAGACAAAACATAAGAAAACGGCCAGAATAAAGGAAACGATTTGATTTTCGGTAAAGGCCGATGCAGCCAAACCAATGGCTGCAAACACACAACCAATCAGAATGAAACCGATGTATGAGCCTACTATTCCGGGTATATCAAGGTTTCCTACAGGATTTCCCAATTGGTAGATCGAGTAGAAGTAAATCAAGGTGGGCAGCACTGAGAAAACAACCAGAGTGACAGCAGCAAAATACTTCCCCAGCACAATTTGCCATTCCGTTAATGGCTTGGTCAATAATAATTCAATGGTGCCAGAACCTCTTTCTTCCGCGAACATCCGCATGGTGATGGCCGGAATGAGGAACATAAATACATAGGGGCCGAGAGAAAACAGCGTTTCAAGATCGGCAAAACCATAGTTGATCACGCTGGTTTCAGGAAATACCCACATCAATAAACCTATGGCTGTGAGAAACACCCCGATCACCACATAGGCGATCAAGGAATTTAAGAATTGCCGTATTTCTTTGAGGTAGATGGCTCTCATTTATTCAGCCTGAGTTAATTGATGAAAGATCTCTTCCAAGTCTTTGCTCTCCTGGTTCATACTCAGAATCACCCAGTCTTTTTCTTTAGCCATTTTGAATAAGGCAGATCTCAAATCTTTACCCGATTCACTTAAAATGGAGTATTGATGATCGGCAGTTTTCTTAACATTCCCAAGGTTTTCGAGATCAATTAGATGCACTTCTGACTCAAATTCAACCTTGAGCTGAACTTGATCACCCATTAAATTCTTAAGGGTATCATTAGCCACTATCTTTCCTTCGTTGATGATCACCACTCGATCACAAATGGCTTTCACTTCTTGCATGATGTGAGTACTCAAAATCACCGTTTTGTTCCTACTGATCTCTTTGATCAGTTTTCGGATCTCAACCAACTGATTCGGATCCAAACCTGTAGTCGGTTCATCGAGAATAAGTACTTCTGGATCGTGTAAAAGTGCCTGGGCTAATCCTACCCTTTGACGGTAGCCCTTAGAAAGCTGTTTGATCTTTTTATTCTGCTCCTTGACTAAACCGCAAAGCTTCACCATTTCAATGATTCGCTCTTTCGCGCTCTTCCCTTTTAATCCATGCGATGCAGCCATAAATAGCAGATATTCATGAACATACATATCGAGATAAAGGGGATTGTTTTCTGGGAGGTAACCTACCTTCTTCCGAGCTTCTACGGGTTCTGTCATTACATTCAATCCACAGACTAAAACTTCTCCTTCCGTAGGCGGAATAAAGCATGTTGCTACCTTCATTGTCGTAGATTTTCCAGCGCCATTGGGGCCTAAGAAACCAAGAATCTCTCCTGGTTTTGCAGAAAAAGAGATTTCATCTACTGCCTTTTGTTGCCCATAAATTTTGGTGAGTTGCCGAACTTCTACAGCCATCTTTGTTTGAACGCAGTTGCTAATTAAAAATTGCTAAGATAGATGTTAGAAGTTAGAAGTCAGAAGTCGGATGGAAGAAGTTTATGGATATCTCTGAGATACTCAGGCCATAACCATAGTTGAACTGGGAAATGTAAGCCAAAAAAACCCGGCTATTACCGGGTTCCTAATTTTACTGATCGCATCACTTTTATTTTTTCTCTGGTTTACCCTTGGGCATTAAAGGCCTAACCTCAACATCTACCACATGGTAGTTAGCATGAGTATTCAATGAATCATGAATAGTCTGTGCAATGTCTTGCGGGCGCATCATATTTTCATTCGCATTGGCAAATTCTATATCGTCAAAGAAATTGGTATTGGTACTTCCAGGATAAATAGTCGTCACTTTTACACCATAGTCTCTCAGTTCTTGAAAGATTGAATGACCGATTCCTGTAACAGCATGTTTGGTGGCTACATAGCCACTCATAGTCTTCACGCCATTGGTACCGGCAATGGAAGAAATATTCACAATATGCCCTTCTTCACTATCGATCATATCAGGAACAGCCACTTTAATGCAATAGAATAGCCCGTGTACATTAACATCGAACATTGCCTTCCATTCTTCCACTTCCATTTCATGGATCAATCCCTGTACACCAAACCCTGCATTATTGATCAGAACCGCAGGATTGCCTAATTCTTTCTTTGTGGCTAGATATGAACTCTGGACGTTCTCCCAATCCGAAACGTCTGTTTTGAAAAATTGATAGTTTTTGTGATTGATATCATTGTTGGTCCTTCCCCAGCCAGCCACATACATGCCAGCATCCAACAAGACTTTAACAGTTTCTAAACCGATGCCTTTACTCACACCGGTAACGATCGCTAGTTTTCCTTGTAATTCCATGTGTACATAATGGATGAGCGTAGCAATTAGTTTCAGGAAATGTTATAAAGTTGGGAGGCATTGATGTTAGGAGGTTTGGAAGTGTTGAAGTTAAAATGTTTTGATGTGTTTAGGTTTTGAGGTTAAGAGGTATTGAAGTTTTGAAGCGAACGAGTTAGGAGTTGATTCTTAAGTCAAGAATTCAATTCTCACAGAATGAAACTACTCCCCCTTTTTGAAAAGGGATGTTGGTGGATTGGTCAGAATTTATTTAATCGATGTAAATTCCAATCCTCACTACCTTCCGGGCAGGCAGGTTTTGCCAAGAAGGAGT
>CBFIDS010000145.1:0-5857 GCA_965661435.1 Roseivirga sp. | reverse complement strand
GAGATTCCGAATCCAATGAGCCTAGGATTTTTCAATCCCATATCGTTGACCCTTTTGAAATAAGCTTCTTGTTCATCAGAAATCCCCGTTTTCGCTCCTGTTGTGCTGGCTGAAGACACCATATAGATAAAGCCGCTTGAGTTTTCATCGATTTGCTTGATACGCTCTTCTGAAGTTTGAGGAGTAATAAGGAAGATATTAAGCAGGCCATGCTTTTCAAAAACTGGCTTATGCATTTCCAAATACTCAAACATAGGCAAGTCTGGAAGAATCAATCCATCTACACCAACCTCTTGACATTCAGTACAAAATTTGTCCATTCCATACTGCACTATTGGGTTAATATAACCCATCAAAATAATAGGAATATCGACCTTATCTCTAATACCTTTAAGTTGACTTAAGAGTGTCTTCAGGGTCATTCCATTGGCCAAAGCCACATCGTTACTGGCTTGAATGGTTGGGCCATCAGCTATTGGGTCCGAGAAAGGAACTCCGATCTCAATAAGATCAGCACCAGATCTTACTAAAGCTTCAATGATCTCTGTGGTGTCATTCAACCTGGGATAACCCGCTGTGAAATAGACATTCAGGACACGCTGAGGCTTGCTTTCAAAAAGTTTTTCTATTCGATTCATTATCAAGTTCTGAGTTTCAAGTAGTGAGTTTCGAGCTTGCTACTAAAGGCTCAAGACTCCCAGCTCTTAATATTTTCCCCATTTAATATATGTCTCCAGGTCTTTATCGCCTCTGCCCGAAAGGTTGATCACGACAACATCATCTGGTTTGAAACTCATTTGTTTTAATGCCGCAAAAGCATGTGCAGTTTCTATCGCTGGAATGATTCCTTCAAGGCGACTAAGTTGAACCCCTGCTTTCATTGCTTCTTCATCAGTGACGCTATAGAACGTACCTCTACCTGACTCAAATAAATGGGCATGCACAGGGCCAATACCGGGATAATCCAGTCCAGCTGATATAGAATATGGCTCTACGACTTGACCATCTTCGGTTTGCATTAAAAGTGTCTTGCTTCCGTGCAAAACTCCAGGCTTACCAAGTGTGGTTGTTGCTGCGCTTTTACCAGAAGCATTTCCAAGTCCAGCTGCTTCAACAGCTACTAAAACCACATCTTCATCGTCATAATAATGATAGAATGCACCGGCAGCATTGCTTCCGCCACCTACACAAGCGACAACATAATCAGGAAGTTCTGATCCTTCCTTCTCCAATAGCTGTTTACGGATCTCTGCACTAATCACAGATTGGAAACGAGCAACCATTTCAGGATATGGATGAGGCCCTACCACAGAACCTATAATATAATGTGTGTCGGTTGGGTTGTTGATCCAATGACGCATAGCTTCATTAGTGGCGTCTTTCAACGTTTTACTTCCGCTATTGGCAGGACGAACTTCTGCTCCCAAGATTCGCATACGCTCCACATTGGGTTTTTGTCTTTCCATATCGACAGCGCCCATGTAAATGATGCATTCAACGCCCATCAAAGCACAAACTGTTGCTGTAGCCACGCCATGTTGCCCTGCTCCTGTTTCAGCTATGATCTTTTGCTTACCTAAGCGCTGAGCCAATAAGATCTGGCCAATGGTATTATTCACCTTGTGTGCGCCAGTATGACAAAGGTCTTCTCGTTTGAGATAGATCTTAGCTCCATATTGCTCAGATAAACGCTCTGCAAAATAGAGTGGAGTCGGTCTACCCACAAAATCTTTCAGCAGTTGATCGAATTGCTTTTTGAATTCTGGATCAGCAGTGATCGACTCGTAATTAAGTCTCAGTTCTTCGATATTAGGAAATAGCATTTCAGGGATATAAGCCCCACCGAAATTACCGTAATACCCACGTTCGTCTACTTTAAATTTCATGCTTTTCTTTGCTTAAAACATTGAGAGTATGCATAATTCGATAAAGGTGATTAAAGCTTCTTTTTAAGCTCTTTGATCATCTCAATATCTTTCATGCCAACTTCGGTCTCGAACTTAGAGTTTACATCTATGCCATAGATATTTAAGTCTTTCAAGTCCTTTACGCCAGCTATGTTTTTCATGCTCACCCCTCCACTTAAAAAGAATGGAACTTCGTTGTCATAATTCTTCAGTCTTGACCAGTCAAAGGCTTCTCCTGAACCACCTTTTAATCTACTCCTAGTGTCGAAAAGGAAATAATCTGCCTTTCCTTTAAAGGGCTCTAATTGATCAGTATCAAATTCTTCATCTCCTACTGAGAAAGCTTTGATCAACTCTAATCCTAATGCTTTAACTTCTTCAGTAAACTCAGGAGTTTCTTCTCCATGTAACTGAATTGCACTTAAACCATAAGTTTTCGTTTGCCATTTGATCTCATGAAGAGAAGGGTTCACGAATACCCCCACTTTTTTGATCTTATCTGGAATCTCTTGTAATGCAGCTCTGCTTAGTACCTCACCTACATTTCTTGGAGATTTGCTATAAAAAATAAATCCTATATAATCTGGTTTCAACATTGCTAATTCTCGAATATTTTGAGAATCCCGCATTCCACACACCTTTAATTTTAAGCTCATAGTATTAGTTTAGTCTTGGTTTAACTTATTAACCGAATCGATAAATTCTTTAGCTGCTAACTCAGGCCTAGCTGATCTCATAAAGGTTTCTCCTATTAAGAAGCCCTTAAATCCGTATGTTCTTAAATCAACAATCGATTCTGGGTTGCTAATCCCACTTTCCGAAATTTTTACAAATTCATCAGGTATTAGCTTCGATAGTTCTTTGCTTATATCTATCGATACCTCAAAGGTCTTAAGATTTCTGTTATTAACCCCTATAACATCCAAATTCTCATTCAGGTTGTTGTCAAGTTCTTCTTTATTGTGCACCTCCATTAACACCTCTAACCCAAAAGTCTTTGCAAAAGCCGCTAATTCATTCAGGCGCTTTGGTTCTAATACAGCAGCGATCAAAAGAATCGCATCGGCTCCAATAGATTTGGCTTCGATTATTTGGTATTCATCTACCACAAAATCTTTTCTTAAAACGGGACAGAAATTGTACTTCCTTGCCGTTTTTAGGTCATCACCAGTTCCTCCAAAAAACTCCTTATCCGTAAGAACCGAAAGTGCTGATGCTCCTGCCTGCATATATCCTATCGTGGTTCTTTCTACAGGAGCATGCGCATTGATCATTCCTTTAGAAGGCGACTTCCTTTTAAATTCCGCAATAATTCCAGACTTATCCTCTCGCAATAGATACTTTTTGAGAGATACCGGCTTCCCTTCAAAATAGGAGCTTTGCTCCAACAGCTTTTCAGTATATAGAGACTTTCTCTCTTCAACCTCTTTGTGCTTATGCGCTATTATTTTTTCTAGTATATCCATGTTTTACGTTATCAGGGATTCGTCATCAGTTATCAGGATAAAAGTTTTTCAAGTGCTTGCCGTTTCCTGACCAACTAATAGATACCTACTCCAATTCTAATATTGTTTTAAATGTTTTTAATGCTTTCCCGCTTTCAAGTGATTCTCTGGCCATTCCCAGCGCTTCTTCTGTTGAAACACCTTTGCCACATTGAATTGCCATAGCTGCGTTTGCTATAACTACATTGGTCTGAGCTTCTGTCCCCTCTCCTTTAATAATCCTTTCGAATATTTCAGCTGATTCTTCAACAGAATCCCCTCCAAATATTGCTCCTGGTCGAATCCGTCTCATGCCCAATTCTTCGGGACTCACAATTTCCTCTTTGTCATGCGAGATCTTCTTGAATGAACCCGTCAAAGATATTTCATCATAACCATCCAGCGCGTGTAAAATGACAAAGTGTTTGTCAGTTTTCTGATATAAATAACCATATAGTCTGGCTAACTCAAGACTGAAGACTCCCACCAACTGCTTTTTAGGGAATGAAGGGTTCACCATAGGTCCAAGCATATTAAAGAAAGTTTTCACACCCAAATCGCGCCTGATTGGTGCTACATTCTTCATGGCTGGATGAAAGAGTGGAGCATGTAAAAAGCACAATCCACATTCATCTAAGCTTTTTTTAATTTTATCGATATCATTGGTGAATTCATAGCCGAAGTGAGCCATCAAATTCGATGACCCTGAAACGGAAGAAACACCATTATTACCATGTTTAGCGACATTCTGACCCGCGCCTGCAACAATAAAAGAGGACAGGGTGGAGATATTGAATGTATTCTTACCATCCCCTCCGGTACCGCATAAATCAATTGCATCGTATTCAGGAATCTCTATGGGCACACAAAGCTCTAACATAGCATCTCTAAAGCCCTCTAACTCTTCAACAGTGATGCTTCGCATCAAGTAAACCGTTAAAAAAGCGGCTACCTGACTTTGGTTATACTTGCCTTGAGCCAGGTTGATCAAGATCTCCTTGGCCGTTTGCTTTTCGAGCGATTTGTATTCTATGAGTTGGTTTAATATCTCTTTCATTTTTGGTTATTGAGTATTTGTTAATCGTTATTGGTGGGTTGACTATTGAAAATCATGTATTCAACCAATTCCGCAGCAACTTGTGCCCATGTTCCGTCATGATAGACTCAGGGTGAAATTGTACTCCTTTCACATCATATTCTTTATGACTAATGGCCATGATCTCTCCAAATTCATCTTCAGCAGTGACTTTCAGGTGATCACCCAAGTTTTTCTTATCGACATTCCAACTATGGTAATGACAGATATCGTATTCTGTAGGGATCTCTTGAAACAATCTATCAGATGAATCAACTACTTTGACTCTACTAGAAACACCGTGTAAAACCTGAGGCATATTATAGAGCTTAGCGCCATAAGTTTCAGCAATCGCCTGATGTCCCAAACAAACACCTAAAATACTCTTGGTGCTACCATATTGTTGGATCAATGATAGTAAAACACCTGCCTCCTCTGGAATACCCGGGCCAGGAGAAAGAAGTATCTTATCGAATTGATTCACTTCATCTAATTCTATTTGATCGTTCCTATGCACCTCCATATTGGCACCTTGACCCAACTCTCTTAGGTAGTGTACCAAGTTAAAGGTGAATGAATCGTAATTATCTAATATGAGTATCTTCATTTGTGTCTTTTCAAATTACACCCTAGCGCTAATTTATTCTCCCCTTCAAATTGGAGATGTCCTAAGGGCAGGGGGCTCATCTTATCTCTTTAGCCAATTCAATAGCCTTTCTCAAGGCCGCCAACTTATTATTCACTTCTTGTAATTCAGACTCTCTATTAGATTTAGCTACAACACCTGCTCCTGCTTGAAAAAAGAGCGTATTGTCCTTACTTAAGAAAGACCTGATCATAATTGCATGGTTGAAATCTCCGTTGAAACCCATGAAACCAATAGCACCACCATAAGCCCCCCTTCTGGTAGTTTCATACTTATTGATAAGCTGCATAGCCCTAACCTTTGGCGCACCGCTTAGGGTACCTGCTGGAAATGTACTAGCTACCATTTCAGTAGAATTCATTTGATCAGATAGCATTCCTGTCACTTTAGATACCAAATGGATCACATGAGAATAATACTGAATCTCTTTATAGGTCTCCACCTCAACTTCTGAGCCGGCTCTGCTTAGATCATTCCTAGCTAGATCGACTAACATTACGTGCTCCGAATTCTCTTTCGGATCTTCATGTAAGTTCTTGGCTAATTCAGCATCTGCCTCATCATTACCCGTCCTTTTGAATGTGCCTGCGATAGGATGTATCGTTGCTTTTCTATCCTTAATGACTAGTTGTGCTTCTGGAGAAGAACCAAATATTTTGAAATTTCCGAAGTCGAAATAGAACAAGTATGGCGATGGATTCACTGACCTTAAGGCACGATAAACATTGAAATCATCGCCTTTAAA
>CBFIDS010000144.1:0-3927 GCA_965661435.1 Roseivirga sp. | reverse complement strand
TGGCAAGTCTTTTGGCTTTAGCCTGAGTATCGCCTCGGGTGAGACCTATAAATTCATCTCTGAAGGTGAGAATTGCGGAGGGTTCAATCCCTACTAAGGGAGCGTCTTTATCGATGACTTCCGAGAACACTTGAATGTTCTGCTCAGCAAGTGTTTTTGCTTCATCGAGCATTCCCTTAGAAAGCTGAGGTCTTCCACAATCGGGATGATCTACAAATAGCACCTGGTAGCCAAGTTTATCTAATAACTCGATGGTCTTTTGACCTATCTCAGCATCATTATAATTGGTGAATTCATCGCAGTAAAAATAAACCTTCTTATCATATACATTGGCCTTAAAATCTTGCTTGATCCACTTTTTTAGTGGTTTCGAAGCAAGTTCTGGCATACTTCTTTCTTTAGCGAAACCAGCGCCAGCTTTGGCTAAATTTGCGGTCAACTTGTTTCCGAATATTAAATTATAGGCCCATGGCACTTTTGAGGCTAGAGCCATATTCTTCGCAAAATGACCGATTCTTTTACTTCGGCTTGGTAGGCCCTCAGTTTTGTAATACTGGAATTGCCACTCAGCCTTAAGCTTAGCCATGTCCACATTAGAAGGGCATTCCGATGAACAGCCTTTGCACGAAAGACAGAGGTCCATTACCTCTTTGATCTCTTTCGAAGCAAAAGGGTTCGCTTTCTTTGAGTCGGTTAGCATCTCTCTCAGAATATTGGCTCTGGCCCTGGTGGTTTCTTTCTCGTTTCTTGTAGCCATGTAGCTAGGGCACATGGTGCCACCACTCAGTTCTGACTTCCGACAGTCTCCAGATCCGTTGCAAAGCTCTGCACTTCTAAGGATGCCCTCATTCTCAGAAAAATCAAACATGGTTTCATACTCAGCAGTCTCTTGGTCTTTCTCATATCTGAGAAAAGTATCCATAGGAGGAGTATCTACGATCTTGTTTGGGTTGAAGATGTTCTCTGGATCCCAGATCTTCTTCATCTGCTTAACTAACTCGTAGTTCTTTTCCCCGATCATTTGAGGGATGAATTCACCTCTGAGCCTACCATCTCCATGCTCTCCTGAAAGAGAACCTTTGTACTTCTTGACCAAGGTGGCGATCTCCTCTGCGATCATCCTGAATTGTGCTTGGCCTTCCGCCGTTTTAAGGTTCAAAATAGGACGTAGGTGCAACTCTCCTGAACCAGCGTGGGCGTAATGGACAGAATAAAGGCCATGTTTTTTAAGGATCTGATTGAATTCCTCAATGTATGCAGGTAGGTCTTTAACATCGACCGCAGTATCTTCTATGACTGGAGCTGGCTTCGCATCTCCTGGAATATTAGAGAGCAATCCAAGGCCAGCTTTTCTCAGATTCCACACTTGAGGTATTTTTTTTCCTTTTATGATGGGGTATGCGTAGCCTCGGTTTTCCGATTTGAGCTCTGTAATCAAATCTGTAACTTTTTGATCTGCCTCTTCTTTAGTTCCTCCATTCAATTCTACCACAAGGATGGCTTGCGGATCGCCTTCAACAAAGAAACGTAGATCGCGATACATAGCGTTTCTCTTGGTCGCTTCTAAAATATAGTGATCCATCAATTCGCAAGCTGATGGAGCATACTTTAAAGCCACGAGATTGGCTTTCAATGAATCATCGATGGTTTCAGAATGAATACAAACCAATCGTTTGTTGTCAGGCGGAAGAGGGGTGAGCTTGACCTTTGCTGCTGTAACAATGCATAGCGTTCCTTCAGAGCCAGCAATTAAACTGCAAAAGTTAAAAGGAGTTCCTTTGTCCTCAAAAGGTTGATGTCTGATGAGCATGTCTATGGCATAACCAGTATTCCTCCTAGGGATATCTGCTTTAGGAAAGTTAGCCTTGATCTCTTTTTGATACTCATCATTATTAAGCATCTCCCGAGTTTCGAAGTAGATATTGTTGTGAAGTAATCCGGTGGTTGATAGTCCATTACAGCGATTCAAGAATTCTCCTGAATCCATTGGGCCGAACCAAGTTTCTGTACCATCGGCTAAAATGGTTTTAACTTCAAGTAGGTGCTCTCGAGTGCTCCCATATACGACAGAATTAGAGCCGCATGAATTATTTCCTATCATGCCACCTATCATGGCTCGATTGGCTGTAGAGGTTTCCGGTGCAAAGAAAAAACCATGTTCCGCTAAGGATTTATTAAGGTCATCTCGAATGATTCCTGGCTCAACCCAGGCATAACCTTCTTTTACATTGACTTCTAAGATCTTTCCAAAATGCTTCGATATATCTACAACAATTCCACTCCCTACCACTTGACCAGCCAAAGAGGTTCCTGCTGTTCTTGGAATTAGTGAAGTTTTATTCTCACTTGCGTACTTGACCAAAGTGATTAGGTCATCAATGTGTTTTGGGATGGCAACGGCAATTGGTAATTCACGGTATGCAGACGCATCTGTTGAGTAAAGCCGTCTATGTGTTTCGTCAGTGTATAACTCTCCTCCCAAGTTGTCCTTCAGCGCTTCTAATGACATGACTGGCAAATTACGAAGCGAGACGAATTATGAGAATATATATATGCAATTCTTTTCAAGATAGCTTTTTGTACGTTAAGCCACTAATAAAATTTATTCAACAAATGATTCCCAAAATGAGTTTATTCAAAGAAATATATCCACATGAAACTCTTCGATAAACTAAAATGGATCTTAGGTATTGTGATCGTATTTGTGCTGATCGCAGCCACCAACTTGATCGATCGAAATAACTTTATTCAAGTCAAGGAATCTGTACAATCTATCTATGAGGATAGATTGATTGCCAAAGATTTCATACTCGACATTTATAAATCAATTCAAGAGAAGGAAATAGCGCTGATCACTTCAGATGCTAATTTTTTTACTGCTCGAAATCAGGTGATCAACGAGGAGATAGGGCAACTATTAGATAGTTTCGAGCATACTCGGTTAACAGAGAATGAGGAAAGGGTTTTTAACAGACTTCAAGAAAATTTCGAAATAGTTCTTCAGGATGAATCAAAACTGCTGAATAATGATTTTAACAACGCTTCCGTACTCTTGGAAGATATCAGAAGAATTGAGGGCGATCTTTATGCACTTTCCGATATTCAGGTAAGCGAGGGGAATAGACAGGTTGCAATTACCAAAAGGGCTACAGAATCTATTGAGCTTTTTACTCAGCTTGAGATCTATATGCTCATCTTCCTCGCAGTATTAATTCAAGTGATTATTTTGTATCGACCCAAGAAAGAAGATGCTTAATAATACAACCTGCGAATAGCTACGAACAATAGCACTGCCAAAGTATAAGCAAAAAAGAAAGGAATAATCAGGGTAGGTAAGCCTAATACAAGAAGAATAGCCATTACCAGCAATTGAAACCCTAAGCCCATGGTGGAAATACTAGTCATAAACCACTTAGGGAAGATCTTACCTTTTACTGCTTGCTCATCGAGCATATAAATGGTCTTGTCAAAACTGATATAGAGGATATTGTAAAGGTTGAATAACAGGTTCACATGTTTTTGATTCTCTCCTTCAAATGCTACTGGTGCGGTGTTTTCAATTACTCGGCTTGTTTTATCTCCATCTAGTTTATTTCTCAAAATCACATAATAGTAATTATAGAGTGTGCCCTGAAGTTGCAGGCCTATAAAAGCCAATAAGCTCATCCATAAACTAGCTTGTGCAACATAGCCTATGGCTAAAATAAATAAGGCATTTAGGATGATATCTGCTGTAGAATCTAAATAACGACCAATGTATGAGGGTTTGTTTTTGACTCTGGCTAACTCTCCATCAGCAGCGTCTAAAATAGACTTAAGGACTAGGAAAAAGGCCGCTAGAAGGAATTGGCCATTTAAGATGCAATAAATGGCAAGTAGACCTGAGATCACAAAACCAATAGTGACATGAACGGGAGTGAATCGGGT
>CBFIDS010000143.1:0-17160 GCA_965661435.1 Roseivirga sp. | reverse complement strand
TTTCCGTTTTATGCAGATTATGACCCTTCAAGTACTACCTTAAATGCTATTGAAGATGACCTTGTTCAGGAAATTTTTGAAGCTTTATACTTTGACATTTTTCAGGCTGCTGTTGCCCAATGGTAATATTCCTTCTATTTTCGTCATTCAACCTAAGTTCTAGTGGACAAACAACGCTTTAGCAGTTTACTAAAAGACCCCTCAAAAGTCACCAATGCTGACATTAAGACTTTAAATGAATACCGTAAGAAGTATCCATACTTTCAAAGCCTTTATGTGGTGGTTGCTAAGGCATTAAAAGAACGTCAGCATCCAAAAACGGAGGCTTTCATCAAAAAAGCGGCCATCTATTCTGCCAATCGTTCTCATTTGAAAGAAATCATAGAAGGAGAATACCGTTTTATAGAGAAACCTGAATCAAAGCCACAAGGAAACAAAACTAAATCTGTCGATTCTAAAACAAATACACAATCACAGACGGGTCAGCCAAAGAAGGTAGAGGAATCAGAGAAGGCAGAATTAACGGAGGAAACTAAAACCCCAACTTTAGAAATAATAAAACAAAAGGACCCTCCTGCAGCCAAAGGTAAAGTGAAGCCTGCTAACAAAGGGATCAAGCAAGGCACACTAGAGAAATCTTCTAAAAAAGAAGAAACTCCTCAAAAGGAAGAAAAGCCTAAAACAAATATTGAAGATATTAATAGCGATTTAGAAGCTATAGAAGCTACTAAAAAGCGAATTGAAGCTTTATTAGGTGGTCAAATATCAGAACCCAAAAAGCACGACAAAAAAACTACAACACCAACTTCTAAAAAGAAGAAGCAGATCGAGATCATTGAAAAGTTCATTCAGGATGAGCCTCGGATCGAGCGATTAAAAATTGCAGAAGCAGAGTCAACTACAGGATTCATTGACCTTGCAAACAAATCAATGCGAAGCGAGGATTCATTTGAAACAGAGACACTAGCTCAATTAATGGCTAACCAAGGGAAGCTTAAAAAGGCCGAAGCGATTTATAAAAAGCTCAGCTTGAAATATCCTGAAAAAAGTACTTACTTTGCGACCCAAATTCAAAAATTAAAGGCAAAATAGAATGTTTCAGTTATTCATCATCTTAGCAATCATCATTGCAGTCTTATTGGTTCTGGTTGTTCTTATGCAGAACTCTAAAGGAGGAGGATTGTCAAGTCAGTTTGGTGGCGGTGGTGCTCAGCAAGTGATCGGTGTAAAAAAGACCACTGATATTTTAGAGAAAGCTACCTGGGTTTTGATCATTTTACTGATCGTATTCAGTCTTTCATCTAGTATGATGATCGATAAAGGAACCACCAACTTTGAGAACCCTAATGTCGATGCTGCCCAGCAGAGTCAACCTTCTAGCCTACCACCAGTAGTAACAGACACAACTTCTACTAATGGTACTGGATTAGGAACTGTTCCAACTGACACAACTGGAGAACAGTAATTAAAAGAAAAACATTAAAAAACCCTGACTTCTTACGAGGTCAGGGTTTTTTAATGTTTAAAATGATCTATACGGTGCGTCTAAGAATTCATTCGCATCATCTTCCTTAAATTGTGCTTTCTCACTATCCCAGTGGAGCTTTTTATTAGGAAATCTACCCGCAATAACCCCTAAAAGTATCGTCTCCGTCAATCTCGATGCATATGAAAATGGAGCTGTAGTATCACCCTTACCTAAACATGCATCAACAAACTGATGATAATGCTTTTTACCTTCTTGTTCATAATTTCTTACAGGCTCACCTACATATCGAAATTTGGAGAGGTCAAGCTCTTGGTATTCTCCGTCTACAATATGTCTGGGTAGTTGCATAAAGTGCGGAAGCAGAAGCTTCCCTTTCTCGCCAATGAACATAGCTCCCTGATCAGGTAACTCATCTCCTTCAGGTAATTTCAGATCTTTATGGTTTTTTGGAGCTCCTTCCCCATCATACCAAACCCACTTGAATTTCTTAGTGGTGTATTCAGTACCTGGAAACTCATAGGACACTTCATTATGCTCAGGGAAACCAAATCCATTGGGCTTTCTGCACTTGTTCTTGATGGTCTTAGGAATATCTAGATTAAGGGCATTATACGGAGTATCAAAAATATGCACCCCCATATCTCCTAAGGTGCCACACCCATAATCGATCAACTTTCGCCAGTTACCCGGATGATAAACTCCTTCTTTATAAGGTCTTTCAGCAGACGTACCCAACCACAAATTCCAATCTAAATTCTCAGGTATTGGGTCGCTTCCTTCAGGAATAGGACCATCATATCCCCAATTCTTGGGAGACCATGCCCTCACTCTTTTAACTTTACCTATGATTCCTGATCTGATCAATTCGGTAGCAAGCTTATAATCATAAAATGAATGAACCTGAATCCCCATCTGAGTGACAAGGTCCTTCTCTTTAGCCAGTTGATCCATGGCCCTTGCTTCAGTTACATGATGTGTTAATGGCTTTTGACAATAAACCGGTTTATCCATTTCCATTGCCATCATCGATGCAGGCGCATGTGTATGATCAGGAGTTGAAACCACAACAGCATCTATCTCACTTTCCAACTCATTCAACATTTGTCTGTAATCCGTAAAGATCTTAGCATTAGGATGAAGTTCTTGAGCAGCTTTCAATCGACTGGTGTCAACATCGCACAAAGCAGTTACCTGTACCTCTGGATGTGAAGAGATGGCTTTTAAGTCTTCCAATCCCATTCCACCCACTCCAATATGAGCAGTTCTCAATTGTCCAGCTCTATTCATTGACCAAACAGAAGCAGGCAATACCGAAGCCGTAGTCAATAATACTGCATTCTTTAAAAAATCTCTCTTATTCATAATATTCGATCT
Organism: Roseivirga sp.; assembly: GCA_965661435.1. Lineage (GTDB taxonomy): Bacteria > Bacteroidota > Bacteroidia > Cytophagales > Cyclobacteriaceae > Roseivirga. The sequence continues at coordinate 14,297 of CBFIDS010000143.1, read as the reverse complement.
AGCAGATTATAATTTCTTCACCTTAATATTTCTAAACCACAGCGGACTGTCATGATCCTGTAAGCCAATATAGCCCTTCTTAAATGAGCCATATTTCGGTGAATTCTTCCACTTACCCGCTGCTTTTCTTTTATACCAGTCATCTGACCAAGGCACAAAAGACACGATCTTATTTCCATTCAACCAATGCTCTACCTTTTCTGGGGTGAAAATGATCCTAGAGCTATTCCACTCCCCCGCAGGCTTTATGATCTTTTGAGTAGTATCAGCAGGATACATGGCATAATCCGCCCCCGTTTTTTGCCATTCAGCCAGCGTGGCATTGTTAATTTCCTCCCACTGCAGATCATCTAACAGTTGATATTCAGGAGAGATCTCAGGCGGCCCACCAGGTTCGTTCTCTTTTAAATGATAAAAGATCCCACTATTCCCACCAGGAGGAAGTTTCCATTCCATGTAAAGTTCAAAGTTGTCGAACTCTTCAGCTCCATAGATAATGTCTTTTCCACCCTGCCATTCCGTTTCGAGACGCATTTCGGTATCGAAAGTTAAAGCACCATCTTCAATCGTCCATTGCGGAGGCAGTTCTTCCCCATTATATGCCCTCCATCCATCTGTACTTGTTCCATCAAAGAGATAGATCCAATCATCATCAGAATTAGCTACTTGTGTATTCTCCTTATTTTCACCTGACCTACACGAAAAAAGTGCAAACATGAGTAATGCGAGTAGAATGTTTCTTTTCATATTTTGATCAATTGTATTTTAAAATTTGATTTCAATTTTAGACAAGCCTTTTTATTCACCTAGCTTTTTCAGCCTAATGTTTTTCCACCTGACTTTGATACCACCACCATCATGAATTTGTAAAGCAATCGCGCCTTTGCCTTCTCCAATCTTTTCGTCAGAAAGTTGCACCATTTGAGTACCATTGAGCCAAGAAGTTACTTCATCACCAACTACTCGAATCTTCATGGTATTCCAATCCCCCATTTTAAGGGCCTTATCTTTTTCTGGTTCAGGCTGAATTAACCATCCTCTTCCATAAGACTCATAAATACCTCCTGTATGACTTCCTGGAGGCGCTACTTCCACTTGCCAGCCACTGACTTTGGTGCCTTCTACAGTAGACCTAATAAACACACCACTATTACCATTGGCTTCCTGTTTGAAATCTAGTGTAAGTTCATAATCGTCATAAAAATCTTTTGTTGACAAATAGCCATATTGAGCTGATGGTCCACTTTCACAGATCAATTCTCCATTTTCTACATACCATTTCTCCTCTCCGTGATTGACCCAGCCTTCAAGGTCTTTGCCATTAAAAAGCTCTATAGACTGATTTGTTGATTGACAACTCAACGAAATAAGACAAATGATTGCAAACGTGTGACTAATTTTAAAAAATCTCTTGAGCATAGTTTTAAGATTAAAAAATGAACATGAATCTAATCACTACTTTTGATAATAGACTAAGATCAAACAAGTTATTTACATCTTCTGAACAGTTTCCATGATTATTTTTTTACTCATTGGAATGAGTGTCTCTTCTCTAGGTAGCATTAATGAACCATGAATTAAAAAAGTGGCTGGATTAGGTAAATCCGTAAACTGTTTGATCAACCTAAGTTTGATCTGTTCAAAAGTATCTCCAATTCCTCTTGAGATCCTATCGACCCACTTGAAATAAACCCCTCTCATATTTTCATTGAACATGACAAACTTTTTGATCTGGTACTGAAAAATGTCGGTATGTTTTTGATCTCCAACTTCCAACATCACATAGCCCTCATCTTTATACATAGGAATGATCCCTATGGGATCTATCTCTAGCTCGGACTCTACCCATTCATGCAATTCCTTGCCTTTTCCTAAAGTCTTCTCCATTGTTGGAATCGCATAATCAACGATCTCCTCAATGTCTTTAAATAGATCATCATCCTCATCAAGCCTTTGATAGATCAGCTCAAGCTTATTCAGGTCTAAACGAGAGATCTCTTTGGGCATTTTGGATGCCAGCGTCTTCTTCTTTTCCTTGATCAGTTTAGCATCCTGATAGTGATCTATGAGCTCAGACATGAAAGGGAAGAGTTTCGTTTGATGAAAGTTGGTTTCAACATGCTTGAGATAAGCTAATAAAACATACTTCTTATACTCAAAATCTATCAATCCATTAGTGATCCAATCTTTCTTTAATTCTGCCATAGGTAAAAGCTTTTAAAGTGAACAGTTACATGAGTTTTTAGTAAAAACGAAATCAATTCAACTAGAATATAGTCAGTGTTCAATTTCAATCAAAGAGACGAATGCCTGAAAAGATGAAATTCTGTCAGTCCAGCCCTATCAAACAATTGTCAAAACACAGCTAAAACTGACAGGTGACAGGTTTATGACTGCCAAAAATTCATATTCTGATTTTGGCACACAAACTGATATATGGGAGTAGTAACATTGAATCAAACTTTTAAAACCAATAAAAAAATGTCTAAAGTAAACATTACTCCATTAGCTGACAGAGTTCTAGTTGAACCTGCTGCTGCTGAAGAAAAAACTGCTTCAGGTATCATCATTCCTGACACTGCAAAAGAGAAGCCTCAAAGAGGAATTATCATTGCGGCTGGTAACGGTAAGAAAGATGAGCCTATGACAGTAAAAGAAGGTGACACTGTACTTTATGGAAAGTATGCAGGAACTGAATTTTCTGTTGAAGGAAAAGACTACTTGATCATGAAAGAGTCTGACATTTTTGCAATCCTTAATTCTTAATCAATCCAGAAATTTTAAAAAGAAAATAAAATGGCTAAAGATTTATTCTTTCAAAACGATGCAAGAGACAGACTGAAAAAAGGTGTGGATACTCTTGCGGATGCTGTGAAAGTGACCTTAGGACCAAAAGGTAGAAACGTTATCATCGATAAGAAATTCGGTGCTCCAACGGTAACTAAAGATGGTGTTTCGGTAGCAAAAGAGATCGAGCTTTCTGAGCCGATTGAAAACATGGGAGCTCAACTTGTGAAAGAAGTTGCTTCAAAAACTGCTGATAGCGCTGGTGATGGTACTACTACTGCTACTGTTCTAGCTCAGTCTATGTTCAGCACAGGTATTAAGAACGTGGCTGCAGGTGCAAACCCAATGGACTTAAAAAGAGGAATTGACAAAGCAGTTACTGCTGTAGTTGCAAACCTTAAAGAGCAGTCTAAAGAGATCAAGAATAACAACGAGATCAAGCAAGTAGGAACTATCTCTGCTAACAACGATGCCGAAATTGGTGAAATGATCGCCAATGCAATGGAAAAAGTTGGTAAAGATGGTGTAATCACTGTAGAAGAAGCAAGAGGTACGGAAACAGAAGTAAAAACTGTTGAAGGTATGCAATTCGACAGAGGTTACTTGTCTCCATACTTTGTGACCAACACAGAGAAAATGGAAGCAGAATTAGAAGATCCATATATCTTGATCTACGACAAGAAGATCTCTTCAATGAAAGAATTGCTTCCTGTTCTTGAGCCAGTAGCTCAGTCTGGTAAGCCGTTATTGATCATTGCTGAAGATGTTGACGGAGAAGCCCTTGCTACTCTAGTAGTTAACAAGATCAGAGGTTCTCTTAAAATTGCTGCAGTTAAGGCTCCGGGCTTTGGCGACAGAAGAAAAGCAATGTTAGAAGACCTTGCTGTCCTTACTGGTGGAACTGTAATTTCTGAAGAAAGAGGTTATAAACTAGAAAACGCTACTCTTGAGTACCTCGGTACTGCAGAGAAAGTGAACATCGATAAAGACAACACCACTATCGTTAACGGTGCTGGTGAAAAAGAACATATCGAAGCTAGAGTGAACGAGATCCAAACTCAGATCGAGAACACTACTTCAGACTACGATAAAGAGAAGCTTCAAGAAAGGCTGGCTAAACTAGCTGGTGGTGTAGCTATCCTTTATATCGGTGCTGCTACTGAAGTTGAAATGAAAGAGAAGAAAGACAGAGTAGATGATGCTCTACATGCTACCAGAGCTGCTGTACAAGAAGGTGTAGTTGCTGGTGGTGGTGTTGCATTACTTAGAGCTGCCTCTGTTCTAGATAAACTTAAAGTTGACAACGAAGATCAAGAGACTGGTGTGAACATCGTAAGAATTGCATTAGAATCTCCATTGAGAACTATCGTAGCTAACGCAGGTGGTGAAGGTTCTGTTGTTGTGAATGAAGTAAAAGCTGGTAAAGGTGATTACGGTTACAATGCGAGAGAGAACAAGTACGAAAACTTGATCGCTGCTGGTGTAATTGATCCAACTAAAGTTACTCGTTTGGCACTTGAGAACGCTGCTTCTATTTCCTCTCTCCTACTAACTACAGAATGTGTAGTTGCTGAAGAGAAAGAAGAAGACGGTGGTGGTATGCCAGGTGGTATGCCAGGTGGCGGAATGCCAGGTGGCATGGGCGGAATGATGTAAGTCACTCTGCTTAGTATAGAGTACTTAGAATATAAATAAAAGCCTGTTCTCATTAGAGGACGGGCTTTTTGCATTTATGTATTCTACTACCTACTACTGGCCAACTAGCAACTAGTCCCTTAACTAGTCCTCGTTTGTAACCAGGATTAGTTAGTTAGTATTAAATAGATGCCTCAGGTTCGTTTTGTCAAGATCAATTATGGAATTAATTTTCTAAATTTTGGGATGAAAAAGTTCTTGATCACCCTGTCTATCACTCTCCTACCTTGTGTTATGTTCGCTCAACTCCCCCCTCACCTAGAAGGCAAAATGGAGTATCCGGTATTTGATTTCCATCCTTTTGTTGGAGTAGTGAAGACTAAAGCTAAAGCTTTCAAATACGATAAGGAGTTGAATTACAAACTTGCTGTCGATATCACCGATGGAATCACAGATTCCACTCAGGTGATGGGGCCTTTAAGAGAAGTAGCTCGAACTTATAATCTAAACATTGCGAATAAGGTACCTAAAAGGAAACTGGAAACAGCCGTTGTGCTTCATGGAAGTGCCATATATGGATTACTGAACAATGATGAATATCAAAAGAGATATGGGGTTACAAATCCTAATATTGAAGTCATAGAATTGATGAAAAAAGAAGGTATAGAATTCTATGTATGTGCTCAAGTATTGGCATTTAGAAGAATCTCTGAAGAGTCTATTACAAAAGAAGTGGCGCTAAGCTTATCTGCTAAAACAGCCCTCTTTAACCTAGACCAAATGGGCTACACTTACATGAAGATCAATAATTAGAAAAATGTCCTTGTGCATCTCCTAATATACCCATCAGTAAAACCAAAAAAAGCCTCCTGCCAAGACAGGAGACTTCTTAGTTATTCAGCTCAACTTATTTTTATTTCTTAAATAAACGGGTTATTCCTGCGCCATAACCTTCCATGAAATAGCGTCCTGTGGAAGGACTATTTTTCCATGTTTTGAAATTACCTGGGGAAGTTAGATTACCTTTTTTGATACCTGCGTTCCGAATGGTATCATTATCAATATCCACAAAGGAACCCAGCTCATCTGTCTTTTTAGAATTTGTCTTGTTCTCTTCCCAAAGTGTATCTAATTTTTTATCTACGGTTTGTTCTTCAGTATTACTCATAATCCTTTTCGTTGTTGTGTTCAATAATTAAAGGGTCTCACCTTAGAATTTGTTCACTAAAAGGGGCTATGAATCTGAATCCCTTCATTTTCTGAAAGATGACCTTGAAATACTGAAACATTCATCACAAAGCACCACCAACCTATTCTTTTGTAAGGGTTTTTATTTCTATGTCGAATTAAGTTAAGAACTCATTAAACCCTCAAAGAAATTCATAGTCCAAAGAGCCAAACAAGACTATTTATGAAATTCACAAAAGCACTATTAATTGTTATTTCGTTAGCCACTGTATTTCACGTTCAGGCTTTTCAGAAGAACAATCCGCCTAAGCTCAAAAGTATAGTTTCACCTCAAACCGAGGTTAAACTTAAAGGTAAGGTCATTGAATTGCCAAAAGTAGCCACCATTGGATCTTATGCTTACTATGCTAGTAATGGTGACGGCTTGCCAGTGATTATGGTGCCTGGCTTGGGGCTAAGTTCATGGATCTTTACCAACACACCTGATGGTAGAGAAAGTTGGGGAGAAACTTTTAGTGAAGCAGGTCATGATGTATACGTGTACAATGATCCTGCGATATTCGTTAATCCTGAATTGGATTATTCTGAATTCATGGATCAAACCAGTAAATGGCAGGCCCAAAGAGCATGGGGTACTTGGGGTATGGGCCAGCGTTATCCTGATGCTTATGAAAACACACGCTATCCTGTGGAACAATTCGATCAGCTTCTGGATAATTTTCCTTCTTATACTTCTTTTGCTTCATTGGAACCAAGTTCAGGAACAAGTCAAGGAAGTGGCGGTGGTCGAGGTGGCAGAAGCCGAGGCGGTGCTTCAGTGGGAAATAGCATCAAAGTGAACAACTTATTGGCGCTTATCGAAGAAGTAGGTGACTGTATTTTAATGGTTCACTCTATGAGCGGTGTAACCAGTGTTGAAGCCATCAAAGAAAATAGTAATCACATCAAAGGCTTTATTGTAGTAGAACCTGTAGGCTCTCCGACTGATGAGGATATGATCAAGGAGCATTTTGCTTCCATCCCATTTTTAGGTGTTTATGGTGACTTTATTGATCAGCGAAGACAAACGGGTAGAAAATTAGCCGTCCAAACCACGATCGATCTTATCAATAAAAATGGTGGTCAAGCAGCTATGATAGACCTTCCAGCAATGGGCATTGAGGGCAACACGCATTTAATGATGCAAGACAACAACAATCAAGATATCGCAGCGCTGATCATGGACTGGATCAAGAAATCAGCTCAGTAGTAACATCAATGATTGTAAAACAAAAAAGGCTGAAGCGAACACTTCAGCCTTTTCATTTATATCTGTTTAAAACTAACCTAAATTGATCTGCACATCGTTTTGAGCGAATGGCTGATTATAAAGCCTTTTACCTGTGGCTTTATATAAAGCATTGGCAATCGCTCCAACCGCAGGCGGTAAACCCGGCTCACCTAGTCCGGTTGGATTAATATCATTCTCAATAAAGTGAACTTCGATCTCTTTTGGTGCCTGATTCATTCTGATCAGTTTATAAGTATCGAAGTTATTCTGAACTGGGGAACCATTCTCAAATGTCAACTGACTGTAAAGTGCATGGCCAATACCATCAACAACCCCACCTTGAATAATATTCTCAGCCCCTTCTTTATTGATCACAATACCGCAGTCTACCGAACACCAAACTTTTTGAACTTTTGGCTGATTGTTCACCATTACCACGTCCATGACCTGAGCCACATATGAATTATGACAGAAATAAGCCGCAACCCCTCTATACAATCCAGATTTTTCTGTGCCCCAGTTAGACTTTTCCTTGACCTGCCTTAAAACTCCTGCATAGCGTTCGGCATCATACTCATAACGTCCACCCACAGGGTTGTTAATGGCTTTGTCGAATAGGTCTAATCTGAAATCGATCGGATCTTTACCGGCTACCTCAGCAACTTCATCTAAAAAGGCTTGTTCAGCTCCTGCTGTAAAATGTGAACGAGGTGCTCTCCAGGCTCCTGTGGAAATATTAGTATTCGACAATTTCTTCTCTGCTAAGTAATTATCAACGGCTCCTGCCGGAAATCTGTTAGGGAAGATCGGACCTTCTGGAAGGCCTACTCCTTTCGCAGAAAATGCGATCAGGTTATTACTCTCATCGAGCCCTGCCTTATATGTTGAAAGATATGGAGGTCGATAAGTACCTTGAGACATATCATCTTCTCTTGTGTAAATCAGCTTGATCGGAGCACCTGCCATTTTAGAAATAGCTGCGGCTTCGATACCTGTATGGTTGTAAAGTCTTCTACCGAATCCTCCACCCATACGGGTCATATCTACGGTTACTTGATCACCTTCTAGACCTAGCATCTTGGCTACTGAATCTTTCAATGCTTGAGGTGTTTGAGAAGGGCCGATGAGCTCCGCTGAATTTTCGGTCACATTAGCAAAGAAGTTCATGGGCTCCATGGTATTGTGAGCCATAAAGGGAGAAGAATAGGTTCTCTCTAACACTTTTGCCGCTTTGGCAAATGCAGCATCCACATTTCCATCATTTCTGCTTTGCTGAACTCGACCATTTTCCAAATCTTTAACCAGTCGCTTTTCATGCATCTCAGAACTTTCCAATGGACTTACATTTTCCCAGTTCACTTTTAAGGCCTTCTTGGCTTGAATTAGCTCCCATGTGGAATTTCCTACAATCGCGACCAACTGATTAAAGGCATTCACATCTGACCATTGAGGTTCACCAATGGTGGTATCCACAATAAAAGCATCCTGAACGCCAGGCATTGTTTTGATCTCTTCAACATTAAAGTCTTTCACTTGCATACCAAAAGCTGGCGGATGTTGGATCATAGCATGAAGCATTCCTTCACGCTTGAAGTCTAATCCAAACTGAGGTTTACCCGTAACGATCTTCTCACCGGCTACATTCTTCTTCCAGCTTCCAATCAGTTGATATTCACTTGGGTCTTTCAGTTCTAGTTCTTCTGGTACCTCCATGCCTACTGCCTTAACTGCAACGTCACCATAACCAACCTTGCGATCCCCATTGACTTCAGTGATCACGCCTTGGCTAGCTTTTAGGTCAGATACGTCTACACCCCACTCAGAGGCCGCAGCCATGAGAAGCATATGCTTACCCGCAGCTCCTGCCATTCTAAGCGGATCCCATCCCATCAGGATAGACATACTTCCCCCAGCGAATTGAGGATTTTTAAATGCATCTTCATTCAGTGCACCTTGTTCTACAACCACATGGTTCCACGGAACATCTAATTCCTCTGCAACGATCATCGGCATTGAAGTCATTACATTTTGCCCAATCTCTGGATTAGGGTTATAGATGGTTACCATTCCAGTGTCACCGATCTTGATATATCCGTTGATCTCGAACCATTCATCTGGAACGGCAATCGTTTCATTTTCTTTATTCAGAGCAGTGCAGCTCGTTAACCAGCTAAACCCGACCAACATTCCACCTCCAGCTGCAGCAGAAGTCTTTAGAAATGATCTTCTTCCTACTTTCGTTTTTATAATTGTCATGATCTAATGGTTTAAAGTTGAGAAGCTGATTTAATGGCCTTTCTAATTCTTACATAAGTTCCGCAGCGGCAAATATTACCACTCATAGCGGTGTCAATATCTTCGTCAGAAGGGTTTGAATTTTTACTAAGCAGTGCTGCAGCACTCATGATCTGCCCAGCTTGGCAGTATCCACATTGAGGTACATCTACTTCCAACCAAGCCTTTTGAACAGGATGGTCTCCTTTTTCTGAAAGCCCCTCAATGGTTACAATTTCTTGTGAAGTCACAGCCGAAACGGGAAGCGAACAAGATCGCACTGCATTACCATTAAGATGTACAGTGCATGCTCCACACTGAGCAATTCCACATCCGTACTTTGTTCCGACCAAATCGAGGTGGTCTCTCAAGACCCATAGTAATGGTGTACTAGGGTCAACATCTACTTGTTTTTGTTCACCGTTGATGTTGAGGGTAAAACTTGCCATATTTCTATTGTTTAATTCTGAACCAGATATCTCATAATTTAAGAAGAAATTAGGTCTTGAAATAGTCAAGTTTTGTGATGGGTCATAAATTCTATTGATACCGATTGTATTTTAAGGAGCAGGGAACAGGATAAAATGACTTTTTGAAAAGCAAAATACCGATTCAATGCGATTAAAGCGTACAAATTCTTCTGATCTAGATTTCATTGCACTAGTCGATCTATTGAATGCAGATCTTGCTAAAAAAGATGGTGCAAAACATGCTTATTATGCCCGGTTCAACGGAATTGATATGCTGAGAAATGTTGTGGTAGCTTATCAAGAAAATAAAGCGGTAGGATGTGGTGCTTTTAAAGTATTTGAAGAAAACATCTCTGTTGAAATCAAAAGGATGTATCTGTTGGAGAATTCCAGGGGTAAAGGAATTGCAACGTTCATTATAAACGAACTAGAGCAATGGGCCCGCGAACTAGACTATACTAAAATGCCTATTAGAAACTGGGAAGAGACAACCCGAGGCTGTGAAACTCTATACAAAAAGAGGTTATGAAAGAGTCTCTAATTATGGTCCTTATATAGGAATTGAAAACAGTCTGTGCTTTGAGAAAGAGATTTAACTTGAATTTAACACTGAATAAAGACCATTCAGAAAAAATGCAACTAAGTTGCATTTATATGTGGGTTAAAAAAGCTTTACTAGCCGTAATATTAATCTATTCTGTGAGTTCGTGCGCTACTGTTTTGAACTCACGGATGAGCAAAGTTTCCATTAAATCATCTGAGCCTGTCGATTATGTCCATGAGGGAGATACGTTGTATAATCGTGCTAGCACACCATTAGATGCATTTTTTGTAAGTGCAAAAGAACCCCTAGTCCTCGATGTATTTAACAACACACTAAAAAGTAGAGTGGTCATAAGATCTAGAAGGCCGAAGCTTTATTACCTTAATGTCTTCAGTCCATATTGGGTAGGATTTGCTGTCGATGAACTAAATTTAAACAAACGGAAGTGGGATTATCCAAGAAGAGTATTTATTGACCTAGAAAACAACTTTTATCTACCCTACTTCCCTATGGACAGTAGTTTCATCGATCATAACAAGTCTAGGATCAGTCTAACCCCTCTATCAGGTGTCGGCAATCATAATCCTGGGATAGAAGCCTCTTTTCAAAGAAATCTTAATTTCAAATACAGTTATCAATTAACAGCCAGATCATTTATTTCAGCTGGTTCTGAACTAGCCAGAAATTCTAGAGGGTATAGCATTGGCGGGGAGTTAAAATACTTTTACAAAAACACTCAAAATTCTAGATTTTACCTGAGTACAAATATTGAATACTTCAATAAGAAGCATACTGCCAATCTGAATTTTGTTGAATTAGATCTCCCAAATGAACTTTTTCCAATCGAGGATATTACAACATCAGAGATAAGAATCCATAAAAAGTTTTATTCTTTGACCCCAAGATTTGGCATTGAATACTATCTGACCAATAGATTGGTTTTAGACTCTTTTATTGGGATTGGTGTTAGATATAGAGATGTTCAACATTTAAATGCCCCAGATCTAAATCATATTTCTAACGAATCTGGCTGGTGGGATATCACCTATAATTCCAACAGAGAAGCCAATGAGTTCGGGGCTAATTTAGATCTCAACTTTAAGATCGGTTGGCATTTTTAGGTTTAAAAACTTATGAGCCATTTATATCCTAATTGCATTCCTATTGAGTTATTAGATACTAAAATTCCACTTTGGTAATTCATTCGGAGAAAGGCATTAGAACTTTTTGTTAATGAATAGTTAAGACTCAGATCTATGGATTCAAGTGTCTTTGGCTTTTCATATTGCACGAACCGAGTTCCTTGGTTTTTAAATTGGATATAGCTCAATCGATAATTTATCTTATCGAAGGAGCCTGCAACTCCCACTTGAAAAGCATTGATCATATTTGATATCCTAGATATAGACCCATCTCGTTCCTCATTTAAAAGAAATATCGGATTTCCGATTACTCGATCATTGAATGTCCAACCATCTCTGTAGACGCTGTTATTAAACAAATTGTCAGGCTCCAAAAATGCAATTCCATCATCTGTCCTTTTATCTGCGTCTTGGTGATTTGTCCTCACCACTTCAAGCACTACCTTGTCGATGAACCTATTATTATGGAGTTCGATTCCGACACCTACCATACCATCTCTCCAATTCCAAGGGGTAAGCCCTGAACTATCTTCCCATAAGAATTGCCAATGATTGAAAAGGGTAAAACCATCAAATCTATAACTCGCTCTTAATTCATAGGCCCCCAAATGGTTTCCTAAAGCATTATTCTGATCAGTCTGTAATGCGTCAGAGCCACCACTCATTCCTAAAAATATTCTCGCATAATTTCTGAAGCCCGTTGGTTGGACAGATTCGGTCGTCAAATTTCTACCGCCCCACATGGAATTATGACTGAGGCCACCGATTAAACTTAATCGTTTCTTGAAAAATTGTGCTCTACCATAAGATACTTTTGGTGTAAAAATGTTGCTGATTGAAACCTATTTTTTTCAAACCAACCATGGGCTAAGTAAGCTTTAAAACTCAGCCATGATGAAAATAGAGGTACTTCAACCCAGTCTTTGGTTTTTAAACTAAGCTTAGGAATAGGCAGTGCATTGTTTCCATAATACAATGTGCCAATAGATAGTGTAGAATCATTCAGACCGAAGTACTCTTCATCGAGTCCGGCCGTTAATTCGAAATCAAGAAATTCCAATTTAAAATTAGCTTGGATCACTCTACCGTAAGCTCCTTGACTAGAGGCAGAACCTATCATTTCTAACTCCCATGAAGGCTTAAAGACATAATGATTAAGCCCTCCATTATATTTAAACCCTTGATAGATACTATTGCTTTGAAGATCTGAAAATCTGCCTCCAGAATTATTTTTGAACCAAAAAGGAAACTGATTACTACTTGAAGTGATAAGTCCAGTTTCAAGTATAATTGACTGTGAGACTACCGTATCTTTCTCATCTTTATCCAATTGGGCTTGGAGAAATAAGGTCTGTAAAAAAAGAAAAAAATAATTTTTAATCTGACCATATATTTATGACACAGAGTAAGTGTGTTTAGGTTGTAATATAAATGGAATTACTTGTAAGTATTTAAAACAAAATCCTCCTACAAAATTGACAAGTATGTTTCACATATAATAAGTTTCAATTCACAAAACTATTTCAAATATGTAAGGAGCAATTCTATTGCCATATTTGTGTATATTCCGAGACTCAAAACCTTGAATTATGGAAAGATTTACCTCGCCTTTAGAAGCCTTCAATTATTGGGTAAAGAAAGAGCCCTCAAAAGTATTTCTTAGACAACCGATTAATCGAGAATTCAAAGAATTCACTTATGACGAAGCCAATAGACAGATCAGACAGATGGTTACGTCCTTCCAATCTTTGGGTCTTCAAAAAGGTGATCATATAGCCATACTCTCTAAGAATTGCGCTCACTGGATCATGGCTGATTTAGCCATAATGGCGGCCGCGTGCATCTCCATTCCCATTTACCCTACCCTTGGTGCAGAAAGTATTAAAGAGATCTTAATTCATAGTGAATCCAAAGCCATATTTATTGGTAAACTAGATGATTATTCAGCACAGAAATCTGGTATACCTGATATCATTAAAATAGGTGTTGACATGTATGATATTGAGGAAGACCAGTCTTGGGAAAAACTAGTTAGCTCTCATCAACCTGCTGAAGTTATTCATGAACAAAATGCCAAAGAACTGATGACGATCATGTATACATCAGGTACGACTGGTAATCCTAAGGGTGTAATGCATACAGTAGGCTCCTTTGGCCAGCTGATCAATACAGCAATCGATGAAATCAAACTTCCTGATAATACCATCTATTTCTCTTATTTACCTATGACCCATATTGCCGAAAGAGCAGGAATTGAAATGTCAGTCATATTCAGAGGAGGAACTTGTAGTTTCCCTGAATCCCTAGATACTTTCGCAGAAGACCTTTCTTCTGTTCAGCCTGAGACTTTTTTTGGGGTTCCACGCATCTGGCAAAAGTTTCAAGAGAAGATCTTAGAGAAAATGCCTCAGAAAAAACTTGATAAACTACTGAGGCTTCCGATTATTAGTGGCTTGGTCAAGAAAAAGATCAAGAAGGCACTGGGACTATCACGCTCCAAAGCTAATTTCTCTGGAGCAGCTCCCATTGCAGTAAGTCTTAAAGAATGGTATAATAAATTAGATATTGAGATCTGCCAGGCCTATGGTATGACTGAAGATTGTATTCTTTCTCACTTCAATTTACCAGGCCAAAATAAATTTGGAACTGTAGGTAAACCACTACCTGGAGTTACTGCCAAGCTTTCAGGGGAAGGTGAGATCTTGATCAAAAGTAATTGTTTGATGCAGGGTTATTACAAGGAACCTGAAAAAACAGCCGAAATGTTCACAGAAGACGGATTCTTAAAAACAGGTGACATTGGCGAATTCGATCATGATGGTTACCTTTCTATTACTGGTAGAGTTAAAGATCAATTCAAAACTGATAAAGGTAAGTACATCTCTCCCGCCCCAATCGAATTAGAAATACTAAAGAATACAGATATCGAACAGATCTGTATCGTTGGTACGGGTATTCCTCAACCCATTGCACTTATTGTGCCTTCA
>CBFIDS010000142.1:0-8009 GCA_965661435.1 Roseivirga sp. | reverse complement strand
GGCTTTTTAGAATCCTTTGTGACAAGACTTTTTGGTATGCCAGACATATTGAAGGCATCAATTATTCTCATTTCATTGATTTCAATGATATATTACATCATTATTTATCCAAGAAAACTTTACCGTAATGGGCTACACACCACAGATTGAATTTTATAAAAAGCGTCAATTTGGCGATAAGATCAATGCTACCTTCACTTTTTTAAGGGAAAACGCTTGGCCATATATCAAACAGCAACTTTTGATTGCTGGTCCACTTTTGCTCATCGTGAACATCATGATGAATCAGATCGGAATGGACTTTCTTGGATTTACTGAGCAGGATATAAATGCTGATTTTATTATCAATATGCTGGAACTCTATGGCTTGGCATTGATCAGTAATCTCATTACGGCCACCGTAGTGCCGATCGTTACCTATAGCTATATGATGGCTTATCAAGAAAATGGCCCTGAAGATATTTCTACAGCTATGGTTCTAAGGAATATGGGGAGTAAGTTCTTTAACTTATTTGGGTTTAACCTAATCTCCTCTATTCTGATCATTATTTCGATGTTTTTCTTCGTGCTTCCAGGTATTTACGTGGCTGTGGCATTCTCTTTAGGCTCATCAATCATCCTTTTTGAGAAAAACAATCCAATTGATGCCTTAGGAAGAGTTTTTACTTTGATCAAAGGCAAATGGTGGAGTACTTTCGGGCTGATCATAATTATGGGTATCATAGGTTATGTAGTAAGTGCCCTTTTCAGCTTGCCGAGAACCTTATTGTATGGCATGAAAGTGTTTACAACAGCTGTTGAAGGTGGAGACCTGACTACTTTTGCTGATATGGGTACGGGAGAACAGGCCCTGAATATCTTTTTCTCAGTACTTGAAACTTTTGGTTCGATACTCCTTTATTCATTGATGTACATAACCCTTGCTTTCCAGTATTTCAACTTGGTTGAGCGAAGAGAATCGCGAGGACTTATGAACAAGATAGAAGGAATGGATAGTGTTGAAGAGGAGGATGACGATACATTCTAAAAGTTTATTATTTCTACTCTTCTTTTTATTCTTCTGCGTTTGGGTTGAAGCTCAGGAAGTTTCCACTTCAAGGTCCTTCAATACAGAGAAAGTAGAAGAATTAAAGGATGAATATAGTTATGAATTAGCTCCTCCAGGGGATGAGGGTGCTTTCGAGCGCTTTTGGAATAGGGTGGTCCAATGGTTTTGGTCACTCTTTGAATCTGAAGTCACATCAACTATTCTCAACATCATTTTCTATGGTATTCTATTAGCTGCCTTGGTATTTGCGGTCATTAAACTAGCTGGGGTAGAAGTAAACTCTGTTTTCAAGAATAACTTGGAGGTTCCTAGCCTTGAGGTAAATGAAGAAAACCTAAATGGGATCGATTTTGATCAAGCCATCAATATGGCTAAATCTGATCAGGATTGGAGGCTCATGATTCGGCTACTCTATCTCAAGTCTTTGAAGTCTCTTTGGGATAAGGAGATCATTTCAGTTAGAAAAGGGAAGACCAATAGAGAGTACTATTATGAGATTCAAGGTAAAAGCTGGTCAGCTGATTTTCAAAAATTGAGTTTGCTTTTCGATTATACCTGGTATGGTCATTTCGAAGCGAAGGAGGTACATGCGCAGAAGGCCATAGCTTATTCCGACACTATTGGTATTGAGAAAGGAGGTAGCAGTGAAGGCTAATAACTATTGGGTTTTTGGAGTTGCGGTATTGGTCATATTCATCATATATGAAATACAAAAAGAAAAACCTCAAGATTGGACACAAACATTTCATCACAACCATAGTATTCCTTTTGGAATGAAAGCTACGCATGAAATCATGCCTACAATGTTCGATAGTAATGAAATTGGTTCTTCATTTAAAACCTTCTACGAGTTGATCAATCTGGATAGTATTAATGATAATCTACTTGTCATTTGCAATGAGATCACTTTACCAAAGAATGATCTTGAGGCGTTATTCAAGCATGTTGAATCAGGAAAAACAGTTCTTATTCAATCATATGATTTTAAAGGGACCCTTGCAGATACGTTTCAAATTGAGACAGCTCAAGATCTAGATCTACCCTCAATGGGTTTTAGCTCTATTGAAAGGATTTTAGGCGGAGAGGCAACTGAGGAAATTCTGATCAAGGAGCAATTAAATCTTGATGTGCCTGAAATTCTTACATCGACCTATTTTTCAACTTATAATGACAGTCTGATAAGGCCTTTGATCAAAAACTCAATTGGTGATCCACTTGTACTTGAAAAGGAGATTGGAAAAGGTAGATTACTTCTAAGTACGATGCCTCTTTCATTAACCAATTATATGGTACTCAACGATCAGGCTAGGCTATTATCCGAATTCCTATTGAATAATTTCCCTGCAAATGAGCCACTTATTCATAATGAGTATTATCAACTGGGTAGATTAGAAGCCCAGTCTCCAATGCGAGTTGTTCTATCAAATCTGCCATTAAGAATTGCATTTTACGTTATCTTAATTTTGCTGTTGGTATTGCTTTTCTTCGAATCGAAAAGAAGGCAACGAATGATACCTGTTGTAAATTTACCCAAGAACTCATCTTTAGAATTTGTAGATACACTTGGCCAGTTGTACTACCGCCAAAGTAGTCATACAAAATTGGCTGAGAAGCGCATGAAATATTGGGTCGATCATGTGGTCAGGCATTATAACCTTCGACCTCATCAATGGGACAATGACTTCATGGGTGAGTTGAGTAAGAAGTCTGGGGTCGATGAGAAAGTATGCAAAACCTTGATCGATCATTTTATAAAAGTTGAGTCTGAAGGAGCCATTACGGCAGACGAATTACAGACAATTGAAAAAGCATTAAACGAATTTTATGGAATCTGATAATCTAGAAAACCAAGAGTCATTTGAAAGCAGAGTAGATCTAGCACCCTTGCAAGATGGAGTCGAAAAGATAAAAGAACAGGTGGGTAAGGTCATTGTTGGTCAAAATAGAATGGTGGACTTAATGGTCACAGCAATCTTGGCCGATGGACATATTCTGTTAGAAGGTGTGCCAGGGGTTGCAAAGACTTTAGCCTCAAAACTTCTCGCAAAATGTATATCGGTAGACTTTTCAAGGATTCAGTTCACTCCTGATCTGATGCCTTCTGATGTATTGGGAACAAGTGTTTTCAATATGAAAACTTCCGAATTTGAATTTAGGAAAGGGCCTGTTTTCTCCAACATGGTATTGATCGATGAGATCAATAGAGCTCCAGCTAAAACGCAAGCGGCTTTGTTTGAGGTAATGGAAGAAAGGCAGGTTTCAATTGATGGCCATACCTACTTAATGGAGCCCCCTTATATAGTTTTGGCTACTCAAAACCCTATCGAGCAAGAAGGTACTTATCGTTTGCCAGAAGCCCAACTCGACAGGTTCTTATTCAAAATTGAAATTAACTATCCTTCTTTAGATGATGAGACAGAGATATTGAAGCGAGCGGCAGGGCGTAAAGGAACTCAACTCGATGTGATCAAATCTGTATTGAATGCTAAAGACATCAAGAAGTATAGGTCCATACTAGAAGATATTTTAGTCGATGAAAAACTGCTTGCCTATATCGCACAGATCGTTCATAATACACGCCAAGATCCTTCCATATATCTCGGGGCTTCACCTAGGGCTTCATTGGCTTTGTTGAATGGGTCTAAAGCTTTTGCCGCCATTCAAGGAAGAGACTTTGTAACTCCAGACGATATCAAATTCTTAGCTTCTCCAGTCTTAAAGCATAGAATTCAATTAACTCCTGAAAAAGAAATGGAGGGAAATACGGTGGATGAGATCATTGATCAGTTAGTCGCTAAAATTGAGGTTCCTCGTTAATGTTATTCTGGCGTTCTCTTTATATAGCCCCTAGGTTCTTTGTCATTGGATCTGCTTTGGTATTCATTTTGATATTAGCATACCTTATACCTGCGATCTTTTTATTAGCACAAGGTGCTCTGCTAATCTTTATAGCCCTTATTATAGTAGATTTTGCATGGTTATTCTTAGTAAAAAAAGGAGTGGAGGCAGAGCGGAAATGTGCCGATAAGTTCTCAAATGGAGATGATAACCCTGTAGAGATCTGGTTACAAAACAATTATGCTAACCGTATCAATATTCAGTTGATAGACGAATTACCCGAGCAACTACAGATTAGAGATCAATCTTTTGAATCCCAGTTTTCAATAAAAGAGACCAAGCTTTTCACCTATAATATTAAACCACAGAAAAGAGGTGTCTATGAATTCGGCATGCTGAATGCATTTGTTTCATCGCCTCTACAGATCATTACAAGAAGGTATCAGCTTGCAGCACCAAAGACAGTTTCTGTTTACCCTTCATTTGTTCAAATGAGGAAGTATGAGCTTTTAGCCTTATCCAATCAGCTCCAGGCTTTTGGTGTAAAAAAGATCAGAAGGATAGGGAATAACATGGAGTTTGAGCAGATCAAGAACTATGTGATCGGAGATGATTATAGAAAAGTGAATTGGAAAGCCACTGCTAGAAAAGGCGATCTGATGGTGAACCAATATCAAGATGAACGATCTCAGCAAGTTTATGCAGTCATCGATAAAGGAAGGCTTATGCAAATGCCTTTTGAAGGCTTGAGTTTACTAGACTATGCCATCAACTCTTCATTAGTTATAACCAATATTGCCTTAAAGAAGGGTGACAAAGCCGGAGTGGTGACTTTTCAGCATAAGGTAAATTCTATTCTTCCTGCCTCTTCTAGAAATATGCAGTTGAACCTCATATTGGAGCATTTGTATAAACAGAAAACCAGTTACAAGGAGTCAGATTTTTCACAATTGTATGGAGCGATTAAAAGGAAGATCACCCAAAGAAGTTTACTGCTACTCTTCACCAATTTTGAGTCTCTCTCTTCTCTAAAAAGGCAATTACCTTATCTGAGAAGGCTTAAAAGAAATCACCTTTTGGTTTGTGTCTTCTTTGAGAATACGGAGATCCAAGACTTAGCTGAGCAAAAAGCGACTGATGTAGAAGCCATTTATACTAAAGGTTTGGCTGAACAACTAATATTCGAAAAACGATTGATCTCTAAGGAGCTTCAGAAAAATGGAATTCATACAATACTTACAGCACCAGAGCAATTGAGTGTAAATACCATCAATAAATATTTAGAATTAAAGGCAAGGGGATTAATATGAAGACCAAACAGAAGATCAGCATTGCTATTGTTCTAGTATTGGGTTTGATGCTTTGGAACGCATTTACGCAAGAAGGTGTGGATGATCTCTCTACTGAATTTCAAGAAGTTGCTTTTTATCGAAACGAAAATAATACTGGGCCAGTGAAGCGGGTTTATGTGGTAAAAGTTAGCGATACAGTTTGGCAAGATTTGGAGGCCTATGGTAATTTTCAGCCGCATAATAAGTTAGGAACAACAGAGGTGTTTTTCTTTGCAGATAACGTTACTTATCCAAGAGAACTTAGTCCAAAGCGCCCATATTTCTCAGAAAATTTCAATGCCTTTGTTCTGGCTAAATATGAAAAAAGTGCTTCAGGCTTAACTAGCTTGAAAAAATATCCATTCAAATAAGATATCAATTCATCAGGATGGGCTGTGTCCATGCAGACTCGTAGTCTCCTTCCTGAAATGGATTGTCTTTGAGTTTAGAAGACTCAATTTTAACCCGAATAAAAACCACGTTCTCAGGTATTTTGAAATTGATCAGATTTCCGCTCTGAACAGCGAGGATTTGAGACTCATCTTCCCCCTCAAGTACTGCAATCAATTGAGATGTATAACTGATGCCTTCTTCGGAATCCACTTCAATTTCAAGCGTTTTACCATCCATGGCTATGGAATTTAGGGTTACTCCAGTAGACGCATAGAAGTCTCCATTTTCCATGGCCGCTACAATTGAATTGCCTTCCAGTTTATCCGCATCCACCATCACCCAACCTCGGCCGCTGTTGCTGAATTGTGGTCCAAACTGATGATAATAGTGGCTGTCATCAGTGGCTATTCCATACATTAAAGGTTGGCCTCGTTTCACATAAGCAATGTTGATCATATCCCACATTTCTTCTGTCGAAATATGGGCTGAATCTCCGTAGTTTCTTACGGCATTGTGGCCATTAAAGACCTCAAAAAATCTTTCTCCTTTTAAGGCGATCATATCTTCAACACTGATGGCCCAACCAAAATTAGGATGGTTGATATGTGGCATGACCAATTGGCCAGTCGCTTTTCGTTGTTCTAAAATGGAGTTGATGTTATTCTGTAAAACGTCAGCTACACTTTCTCCATGCTTGGGCACAATAGATTCATAGATGTTTGTCGCATTCATATGTAATGGCTTGCCTTCAAAGCTATCGGTCACTTCTTCCCCGCGAATAATTAGGAAGTTTTCATCTTGAAAAAGTGGTAGGTATTCTTCTTCCGTTTTGAGTTTAACTTTAAGCCCGGAAGAATCCTTTTCATACTCTATCCAATCTTCTCCGTATTCACTCAGGTAATCCTGAAAGGCATCTTGATAAATGAAACTTTGCGGTATTTTCTTCCATTTTTCTCCTTCCTGAAGAGTATTATGATCGGTAAGACTAATGAAATCATAGCCATTGGACTTATACCAATCGAGTACCATTTCCGGAAATGCATCTCCATCGCTCCAATAAGTATGTGTATGTAAATTTCCCTTCAACCACTTTTGCTCCTGCTTTTCTGTCTGACATGAAAGCACGAGGAGCAAGGAGAATATAAAAATGACTAGCTTCTTCATTGATATAGTTTTGAAGAAAGTTCGAAAAAAATATGGTAGGAATTGGACTATCCCTGTAAAGAGAATATTAATTTAAGTTTATACCAATTCACATCAAATCAGCTTACCCTGTGCTTTGATCCAACGCTCTGGAAAATCTCCATGAGTTGCTGTTGTGTAGTCCTCATATGAGCAAGGGATGTAAGCTCGGTCCATGAAGCCTTCTCCATAGTTGACCAGCATCCACCACTTTTCAGATACTTTACTCTTGAAGAAAGTCAGAGTGTCATCAGTACCTTCAAAGCTGACAGTGTATTTTGTGTACTGGTCTGAATTGAATTGACCATTGTCTTTTCGGTTATAAAACCCTTCAATGAAGTACCAGATCATTGTAGCTACAACAGCAGATGAGCTCTTGTGTTGATCGTCAAGATCAGGGTTGAGTTCTGTGAGGCTCACTGAGCTCATTTTCTCATTCATTCCTGCATACCACATTAATTGACAGGCCTCTTCGGAAGTAAGTCCGAAGGGCTGGGCATTGGAATTTGCCGTAAGATCTGCCGACCTGATAGCAGTGACATCAAAACTGAGCATATTGGCCATTCTGATAATAGGTTCAGCATTCTGAAAGTTCTCCCTTAACTCACCTAGTCTAAGTGCTTCGAAATAGAGTTTATCCATTGCCGAAAGAGCTGCGGATTCGACCAGATAATTTTGGTGCGCTAGGTGGTTATAGCTGAACATGAAATTCGGCTTATGAGTGATCAGCTTTGATAAAAATGTTTCGTTAGCGTCTCCTTGAACCTCGACATCCAATTTAGCATCGACATTTAGCACCGAGATCAAATCATTCTTAGACTCATAGGCTAAGAATTGTGAAAGCGCATTGTCATGTGTTCCTCCAATAATAATTGGAATGACCTTCATGGCCATCAGGTGTTCGCAAACTTCTTTTAGTCGATCTTGGGTGTCCTCATACTTTTCGCCATTCTGTAAGTTTCCCAGGTCTACTATGCGGTAAGTACTGTTGCTCTTTTTCAGCTTATAGAACTTTTCTCGCACAGATTGTGCTGCTTCTTTTACGCCTAGATTGATGGAACTACCTCTGTTGTCAGTAATTCCGATGATGGCCAAATCTGTTTTTTCTATATCCAGACTAGCATCGGTGAGTTGTTTGATGCTATTACCTAGTGCTGACTCAGGAAGTCCCGTGATCGTTTTAGCGGCTTTGAAGAAAAGTTTGAGGTTCATAAGTC
>CBFIDS010000141.1:0-19091 GCA_965661435.1 Roseivirga sp. | reverse complement strand
GAAAAGATGTCCAAGTCTAAATACAACGTAGTCAATCCGGACGATATAATAGAACGTTATGGAGCAGACACTTTAAGACTTTATGAGATGTTCCTTGGTCCATTAGAGCAATTTAAACCATGGAATACCAATGGAATAGATGGTGTTCGCAAGTTCTTAAGTAAACTCTGGAGACTCTTTCATAACGAACAAGGCAGCTTTATTGTCTCAGATGCTGAGCCTTCTAAAGATGAGCTGAAGACGCTTCACAAGACCATTAAGAAGGCTGAAGATGATATTGAACAATATTCATTCAATACCTCAGTTTCGGCTTTTATGATCTGCGTGAATGAACTTTCTGCTTTGAAGTGCAACAATCGGGCTATCCTTGAAGATCTGTTGGTAGTGGTTTCTCCATATGCTCCTCATATCTCAGAAGAGCTTTGGAGGTTACTTGGGCATGAAACCAGTATCAATAATGCAAGCTATCCAGTATACAATGAAGACTTTCTAAAAGAAGATGACATTGAATACCCGGTTATGATCAATGGAAAAATGAGGGCCAAGATCAAGCTGTCAGTTGACCTAAATCCAAAACAGATTGAAGAGTCAGCTTTGGCCAACGAAACAGTACAGAAATGGTTGGAAGGAAAAGTCCCAAAGAAGGTGATCGTAGTTCCAAAAAAGATCGTGAATCTTGTAATATAAGACAGATAACCTTGTGATAATAACTCTTAATCAACCCCAATTCTCAGATAGAATTGGGGTTATTTTTTTTTTAAAAATCAACTTAATGCATCCTATCCCCTCTTAACTCAAGACTTTCAATGATTTTCGCTTCTTCGAGTAAAATTTGTTTCCATCGCTTTAAAACATACTCATCTCCTAGATAATCTTTAGCAAGATTTAAGAAGTTCCTGTAGTGCCCGGCTTCTGATACCATTAGTTCATAATAGAACTTCTGCAGTTCTTCATCCTCTATGTTCTGATGTAACATCTTGAATCTTTCACAGCTTCTTGCTTCGATCAATGCATTCATTAATAGCTTCTCCACTAATTGCTGATCTCGGCTTCCTCCCTTTTTCAATATTTTCTGGAGTTTGATGACATAGTCATCTTTTCGTTGTCTTCCAAGCTTCATTCCTCTCTTATTCAACTGCTCAATCACTCGCTCAAAATGACTCCACTCCTCGGCAACCACGGGTGTCATCATGTCTACTAGTTCCTTTTTCTCCGGATACTGCACTATCAAAGAAATACAAGAAGTAGCCGCTTTTTGCTCACAATAGGCATGGTCTACTAGAATATCCTCAATATTCATTTGAGCAATGTTTACCCATCGAGGGTCAGTAGGTAATTGCAGTCCTAGCATGTGATTGGTATAGTCTTCAGCCATAGGACAAAGGTAGAACGGTTAGTCTTGTAATTAAAGAGTGAATTCGATTTCCATTCGAACACATTTTCATATTGGATTATAAATATCAAAGACACATTTTTACAGCTTGCCAATTCTAAAAACATGAAAAAGTATTTATTGACGTTTGCCATTCTGATTATTTCTACATTAACTGCCATGTCTCAAGAAGACTCAGTTGTAGTGAAAAAAACAGGGTCTTGGGGTGTAAATTTTGCCAATGTCGGACTCTCAAACTGGAATGCAGGGGGTGAAAACTCTCTTGCCTTAGGTACTGTTTTTAATACTAAAATTGTACGTACGCATGGATTGAACAAATGGACCAATCAGTTTGACTTTGCTCTTGGTGGAGCTAAAGTTGGAGAGCAAGGATTCCGAAAAACGGATGATAACATCATTTTGATCTCTAAATACGCACATACTTTAAGTGAAGAATGGTCATATTCGTTCTCAGGTATTTTTAGAACCCAGCTACTAGAAGGGCAGAACTTTACGAATGATCCAAATAATCCTGGTCAAGAAATAGGAAGTAAAATTTCCAATTTTATGGCACCGGGTTATTTATCCTTTAACCTTGGTTTCGAATATGACCCTAGCGATGTATTCACTATAGCTCTCTCCCCAGCAGCTGGTAAATTCACTTTTGTCAGTGATGACCAACTTTCTGCGGCAGGGGCTTTTGGTGTTGATCCAGGAGAAAAATTTAGAGCAGAATTTGGCGCGAATGTCCTGGCCGTCTTGGATTTGAAACTGATGGAAAACATGTCTTTCACAAGTACCATAAACTTCTTTACCGGATATAGCACCTTTGGAAATGTGGATACGAACTGGGAAACGCTCTTAGTTATGAAAGTGAACAAATGGTTCAATGCAACCTTTGGGACTCAGTTGATCTATGATGATGACATTCTTATCGATACAGGTGATGGAGGAGCCCCTCAAAGAGCTATTCAGTTCAAGCATGTATTGAACTTTGGAATGAACTTCTCGCTCTTCAGCGACTGATCTTAATCGAAAAACATCCATCGGACACCAAGGTCCAACGACCTTTGGTAACCAGTATAATTTGATGTAATAAAATAGCCACCTCGAATAGGTTGATTAATATGTCCTGATTTAAAGAGGATCATGAAATTCCCAACTTTAAAGTTCAGGAATAGATCTGCTTTGACAAATGAATCAGATACAAATCCATTTTGGAGGTAGAACTGTTGAATTAAAGGATCATAAGCCAATGGATCATACTCGGATTGGAAGAAGACATCAATTCCAGTATGGATTATCATTTTACCCCCAAAGACTTCATTTTTAAAAGCCAATTGTGACAAGACCATGATCTCGGGCAATCGGTATTTGGAAGCAGAACCGCCTGCT
The DNA here is from genome assembly GCA_965661435.1 of Roseivirga sp. Taxonomy (GTDB): domain Bacteria; phylum Bacteroidota; class Bacteroidia; order Cytophagales; family Cyclobacteriaceae; genus Roseivirga. The sequence goes on along the minus strand of CBFIDS010000141.1, from coordinate 16,324 downwards.
ACCGAATTGTATTTAACATTGTTACTCAATTTGATTCTTGGACTTAATTGAAAATTGAGATCAAGCCCTGGAGTTAGAAGCACTATATCGCTATTTGCTTGTTCAGGCTCCTTATTCTCATTGAAAAAAATGAAGTTAGAAATCCTATTAAATCTAATGGAAGGTCTAAAATCAAATCTTCCGAAGTCTAGGTTGAAAGATCCTGTAATATTGTCTGAAATCTCATTAGAGAAGCCATTATCCCAAGACTTTTGCTGACCAAGATACCGCGATTCCAAATAGGATGGTTGCCTAACTACCCGGCTGTAATTTGCCTCGAAAAGGTCGCTGCTAAAATCTCCCGATAGCAAATAATTACCATCAAATAGAAACTCTCCACTGGCAGAAAGAAAGATCTTTGGCGTGATCTGCTGCCTTAAGGTACCTCCTAGATAATGTTCAGTATCAGCTCTATTGCCTTCTTCTCTAAAAATGTCCTGATTAACTATCCGATTTCTATAGAAAGCTGTGTAGGAGAACGTTCTTGTTCTGCCTTTTAAACCTAATTCATTAGAGATAGACCTGAAGAAAGAACCTTCCTCTATTGTTGCAGATGAATCTTGGTTCAGCCCTGGAGTATAAATGAATTGATCAAACCCATCGAGATCGTACTCATCAAAATATCTCACGATCTGCTCGTCATAGTCGAAAGTGTGATAAAGCTGAAATATTGAATCAAGATCATACTGCTGATAGATATGAAATCCTCCCCGCTTGTCATAACTGTTGGCATCATTCAAATAAACAAAGGCGTCCTTGCCTTCAAAAAATGTTGGTTCCCGATCATCAATCAAAGTACCTTCTGGAAGCAGTTCAGGTGCAATTACACCCCCTTGTTCAACTACATCGTGTTTGAATTGCCTGAAATTGAAGAGCATTAAATACTTGTTCAACTTTTTCGGTCTTAGGAAACCAAAGAGATTCCAATCATTACTTGTCACTTGTCTATCTCCTCTAGTTAAAAACGCTAATTGCTTTTCAGACCTAATGGCATTGAAACTTCCACCAATATTGAACTGAGTGCTATCATTTAAAGTGAATAGGACATTGGTGATAGCACGCCCTCCTCCTAAAAAAATAGCTTCGATATCCGTATAAGGCGACCTAGTGTCAAAATACCTGATCTGATCTGGCCGAGTGTAAAAATTATTAAAGGCATTATAGCCCGATGTCCTTCCTATCGTTCTAGGTGTTTGATAAAAGAGAGATCTTTGGGCAGTTCCGGCATTACCCAAATTCTGAATGGTGTAGTTACTTCTTTCGTAGAAGCTGGCCCGGTGAAAGTTATCTGGTATGGTATCCGGGTTACTGAATACAATGTTGTTGAACTTGAAATTCTTTTCGTAGGTAAATCTTGTGCTGTTGGCGTCATATTGACCTTCCTTTGCCAGGGCTTCTTGATTTCTTTGCTGCATTCTGGCATTCAAAGCAGAGTCGGCACCATTGCTGAAAGAATTCAATCCTCCTTGTGCCCTTAAGCCGATGGTAAGTAAAATTGTAAATAGTAAAAAAAGACCTGATCTAAGCACACTCAAAATTAATCATTCAATTCTCTCAACCTCTTTTCTACGCCTTCAATTATAAATTGATCAAATTTTTCTTGTTCATCTAACTCAAACATGATCGGTTGGTAAAACAAGCTATATTTTTTGAAGATTGGATGGTCTTCAAATTCCAAAAGTCGTACCATATCTTTCTCCGTGACTACCAGGCTGATTCTTTTATTGTTAAGCTTTCTTAAAATCCTATCGAGATCAGAAGATTTAAAATTGTAGTGATCTATAAATTCGAATTTTTCAATGATGTTATAACCCTTTTCTAGGTTCTTATAAAAAGGCTCAGGATCTGCTATTCCTACTATGATTGCAATATCATTCTCGCATTCGGCTTTATTAAAGACAGGCTCTAGATCTGAATAGGAAATATTTGAAAAGAAAACAGGAGCATCCTTATTATACTCGGCAATCTTCATTTTCCATTCAGCTTTCTCTTTCCTAGAGAGTGAAGGACATTTTGTGACTATGATACAATTCGCTCTATGAGCTTCATTTCTCTTCTCCCTTAAATTCCCGGTAGGTAATACATAGTCTTGAAAAAAAGGTTTGGAAAAGTCTGTTAGCAATACATCTATATCTCGACCCGCCTTTCTATGTTGATATGCATCGTCTAGTAAAAACAATTGAATATCAGGTTTTTCTATCAGTAATTCAGGAATTGCCATAATCCTTTCCTCACCTACTACGACTTCAATCTCGGAACCAAATTTTCTATAAAACTGAAATGGTTCATCTCCCAAGGTCCGACTGCTATCATTTTTTGAAGCTATTCTTACGCCTTTCGTTTTGCGCCCATAACCTCTACTTATGGTAGCAATTGAATACTCATCTTTTAATAAACGTATGAGATACTCGATCAACGGTGTTTTCCCAGTCCCCCCTGTAGAGAGGTTTCCAACTGAAATAACAGCTTTCTCAAAAACAGTAATTGGTCTTCTACCATCATCATAATATCTATTGCGAATGCTCATTAGCCCCGCATAGAGTATACTAAATGGAAAAAGTAAATACCGAAGGAATTTCATAAAGGCTGATTATCTTAGCCGTTAAAAGGCTACAAATATGGCAAAAATAAAGGATATCACTGATTTACTTGAAAGCATTGCTCCTAAAGCATATCAAGAAGAATATGACAATTCCGGATTGATAGTCGGAGATCCTTCTGCAGATGTACAGGGCATTCTTTTCAGTTTAGACTGCATAGAAGCCATAATTGATGAAGCTATAGCTAAAAACTGTAATCTTATAATTGCCCATCATCCAATTGTTTTTAGAGGCCTTAAACAGTTCAATGGTAAAAACTATGTTGAAAGAACAGTGATCAAGGCCATCAAAAATGATATTGCCATTTATGCCATTCATACTAACCTAGACAATGTACATAACGGGGTCAATAAAAAGATATCAGATAAACTAGGCCTCTTGAATACTCGGATTTTAGTTCCTAAAAAATCACTACTCAACAAACTAGAAGTGTTTATTCCAAAAGACGACACTGATAAAGTAATAGAAGCCATGCATCGATCAGGAGCTGGACATGTAGGTAATTATTCTCATTGTAGTTTCCGCGTTAATGGTATAGGTTCATTCAAGCCCAATGATTCAGCCAATCCAACTATTGGTGAATCAGAGAAGCAAGAGTATGTAGAGGAGAATAAGGTAGAAGTGATCTTTCCAGGCCACATAAAGGGTCAAGTCATTAATGCTATGAAAAATGCTCATCCCTATGAGGAAGTTGCATATTACCTGACCGAAATAGAAAACACAAATCAAGAAGTCGGTTCAGGAATGATAGGTACCCTTCAGCAAGAAATGGATGAGCAAGAATTTCTCAAACACCTGAAGGAAAGCATGGAATTAGATTCTATCAAGTTCACTCCATTGGCAAAAGGCAAGATCAAAAAAATTGCAGTTTGTGGAGGTGCTGGAAGCTTCCTACTAAATGCCGCAAAAGGAGCAGGAGCGGATGCATTTATCACTTCAGATTTTAAATATCACGAGTTTTTCGATGCTGAAGAAAAAATCATGATCGCAGACATTGGCCACTATGAAAGCGAAGTCTTTACAAAAGAGCTTTTGAGTGAGTTTATCCGTGAAAATTTTGCTAATATTGCAACCTATTTGTCAGAGGTCAATACGAACCCCGTAAAGTACTTCTAAAAAAACGGTTAATGGAAAAAACAGTTGCACAGAAATTAGAGGCGTTAAAGAAACTCCAATCAATTGATTCTGAACTAGATGAGATCAAGAAAGTAAGAGGAGCTTTACCAGATGAGGTAGCCGATCTTGAAGATGAGATAGCCGGATACCAGACTCGCGTAGAAAAATATAACAACGAGTTAAGTGAGTTGGAAGCAAACATTAGCGACCACAAAACTCAAATAAAGAATTCAGAAGCTCTCATCAAGAAATATGAAGAGCAACAAATGAATGTCCGTAACAACCGTGAATACGATGCTATCACGAAAGAAATGGAACTTCAGAATCTTGAGATCCAGATCTCTGAGAAGAGGATCAAAGAGGCTTACGTAAAGATCGAGGCTAAGAAAGAGGAGATCGAGAAAACTCAAAATGAACTTGACGAAAGATCAAAAGATTTAGACACTAAGAAGTCTGAGCTTGAAGTCTTGACCAAGGAAAGCGAGGCTGATGAGGAAAAACTCATGAAAGACAGAGAAAAAGCTTCTAAGTCGATTGAGGACAGATTACTTATCTCTTATAACAAAGTTAGAGACAATGCTAGAAATGGCTTGGCTGTCGTTCCTGTAAGTAGAGGCGCTTGCGGTGGTTGTTTCAACGTAGTTCCTCCTCAAAGGCAAGCTGACATTCGTGAAAGCAAGAAGATCATAGTTTGCGAGCATTGCGGTAGAATCTTAGCAGAGGTTACTGACGAGATCGTTAACGAAGAGAAAAAGCCTAAAAGAAGAAGAGCTACAACCAAAAAGACTACTACTGCGAAGAAAACCACAGCAAAGGTGAAGGCAAAGTAGACTTTTGAAAATATTATCGATACATAAGAAATGGATGGTGCTACTGCTCTATCCATTTTTTTTATGTCAATTTTTGTCGGCAACAGGACAATCCTATCAAGTAGAACAAGTCTTAAATATTCAATTAGATCTTGGTCTAAAACCAAAAGTAAAACCAGTCACTGAAACGGACCTTAAGGAAATCTATACGCAAAATCTGAAAGATGTCCTTTCACTTATATTCTTTGAAAGTGACTCTGCTTTTGAGGCTCTAAAAGTCTTAGAAGAAGAGCGCATAGAAGCTATAAACAGTTATACTCAAGACAATCCTTGGAAAGGCTTTTTAAAGGCAGAGATCAAACTCCAATGGGCTTTTCTAAAACTGAAGTATGGCGAAGAATGGGGAGCTTTCTGGGGTTTGAAAAATGCTTCAAGGTATGTAGAGGACAATAAAAATGACTTCCCTGATTTCAACCTCATCTACAGAACCTCTGGACTACTTCAAGTTCTTTTCGGAATAACCCCTGATACTTATCAATGGGTTTTTAACCTTTTCGGTATGAAGGGAAATGTATTAACTGGAATTAAAGAATTAGAACTGGTAAAAGACAATGAAGATATTTTTGGTCTTGAAACTAATATCATACTGGGTATGATCTATTCGCATCTCTTAGAAGACTTTGGTATTTCTTCAGAATTTATAAAAAAGCACCCATTCAGCAACTCTCCTCTAGCACATTATTTTCCCAAGGGATTATCCTTCAAAAATCTCATCAATCAGAAGCAGCACGCAAACTATGGCTCTCAGATAAAGTCAATATCCCTTTTAAGACTTATCTAATTGCCGAAAGTTATTTGCAGCAAGGTCAATACGGTAAGTCCATTACCTATTTTCAAAATTTCTTAAAGAATTTCTCTGGTTTAACCTCTAATAAAGATGCCTATCTAAAAATAGCATTAGCCTATAAGTTTCAAGGCATTCAATCAAAATACAAGCAGTACTTAGAATTAGCTCAAAAGAGTGAGGCTAATCAATCGGAGGTAGATAAAAATGCGCAGAAGATCATTGATTCAATTGAATCCGTAAACGAAAACATGTTACAGATAAGATTCGCCATAGATGGCGGATTTTATCAAGAAGCGTGGACTTTGATTAAAAACCTAAGTACATCAGACTTGAACGAACTTGAATTGATCGAATTAGAATATAGAATAGCGAGAATGGAACAGCTGAACGGCTTGACGGAAAGAGCTATTGAATCTTACAGGACCGTAATCTCCTCCTCTGAATTAATAGAAGAAACATACTTTGCTCCTAACTCATATCTACAATTAGGATATATACAAAGAGTTTTGGGCAATGATATTATGGCCAAAACATACTTCGAACGAGTATTATCTTTTAAAAACCACCCCTATAAAACGAGTCTAGACAGTAAAGCTAAAGTGGCTCTTAACCTTCTAGATGACTCAAATAACTAGTATCGTTGAACTTTTCAACCTGAAAAGCTGCACCTGTATACGCCAATTGGTAGAGACAAAGATTAGCATGATCGAATAGATCCATGCTTTTCAAAGGATAATTTAGCATTACCGCTAGCATTACTCGCATGGCTCTCCCGTGCATACAAATGAGCACCTCCTTTTCATCCTCTTTAGAAAGAATATGATCCAATGCGTTCTTCATCCTTTCCGCTACTTGCCTAGGACTTTCACCACCTTCAATCGCAATATCAATCTCGCCTTGTTGCCATCTCTTTACCATATCCAGATAGTAAGCGGAACCTTCTTCATTCACAGGCACTCCCTCATGAATCCCCCATGAGATCTCGTTAAGATCAGGTAGTGCTTGATAGTCAAGGCCAGACTGAATAAATCCATCCATAGACTGATGTGTTCTCTTCAATCCTGACACATACAGTTTATCAAAAGGATGATTTTTATATGCCTTATAGAAAGCATCAGCCTGGGCTTTACCTGTCTCATTCAGGTCAGCATCTATACCACTTCCTTGAACAACACCGTTTTTATTGTAATCAGTTTGGCCATGTCTTGTTAGGTATATTTTTTTGATCATGCTTTTATTCTATTTTTGCTCCTTTGGCAGCAAAGCTAAACATTAATGTTTCATCCGAAAGCCTCATTAGAACTCCTAAATCAACTAAACAAAAACACTTTAGTTGAACATCTTGGTATAGAAATAACTGAAATAGGTAATGATTACCTGATCGGTAAAATGCCTGTAGATAAAAGAACACATCAACCTTTAGGTATGTTACATGGAGGTGCGTCTGTAGCGTTGGCAGAAACTTTAGGGAGTATGTCTGCAGTTTTGACTTTAGACCCAGAGAAACAATATTGTGTGGGTTTAGACATTAATGCTAATCATATAAAGTCAGTAAAAGACGGCTTCGTATATGGCAAAACAAAACCATTACATGTAGGTAAGCGTACTCAAGTTTGGGAGATCAGTATAACTAATGGAAATGAAGACCTGATCTGTATCAGCCGAATTACCATGGCAATAATGGATAGAAAATAGAATGAAGAAAGGACAAGAGGTTTTAGAAAGAGATATCTCCCTGCTGAATCGTCAGCAACTTCTTCCTGCTATATTCAGCATTGCTCAGAAAGAGGGCTATCCAATTGCATTTTATCGATCTCCACTTTCCAATGAATTCAATCTGATCCTTTCATTCAAACCCACCCTGACACTTAAAAAGTTTGAGCTGCAAGAATTAAAAGAAGGTTTTGCATTTGCTCCTTATAATTATGGTCAGGAAAATGGTCATTTCATTGAAGCAGATCTTAGGATCTCATTCGACTTTAATGAGACACTTGTCAATTGGGATGAGTCTAATTCTGAATTAACTAATAAAATTGAAACCCTAAGTCATGAGATATATGAAGAATTAGGAGAGATTTTTGAAAAACCATTAAGTCATGAAAGGCTGAGCGAGCAATATGAATCAGACTACATAAAACTAGTTGAGAACTGTAAAGAAGCTATTAATGATGGTTTTTTTGAAAAAGTAGTTCCAGCTAGATTTAAAGACATTGAACTTGGTGATTCATTCAATTTGATCTCACTATTGGATGACTTAACAGATGCTTATCCAAATGCATTTGTCTCTTTTGTTTCTATACCTGAAGTAGGATCTTGGATCGGTGCAACTCCTGAATTATTGATCGAAAGGGAGAAGAATATTTTTAGAACAGTTGCCCTAGCCGCAACCCAAAGATTCGATCCAGATTTGGATATTACTGACACTACCTGGAACCAAAAAGAAATTGAAGAGCAGGCAATGGTTAGTAGATATATTATCAACTGTTTTAAAAAGATACGCCTAAGAGATTTTCATGAAAAAGGACCAGAAACAATCAAGGCTGGTAATCTTCTGCATTTGAAAACTTCTTTTGAAGTGGATATGGAAGCCACCAAGTTTCCGGAATTGGCTAGTGTAATGTTGGATCTTTTACATCCTACTTCTGCTGTAGCTGGTATGCCCAAAGATCCTGCACGAGAGTTTCTGAAAATTGAGGAGAATTTAAATAGATCTTTCTACTCTGGTTTCTTGGGCCCAGTAAACCTAGATGATAGATCGAGTCTCTATGTAAACTTAAGATGCATGGAAATTAACGCTGAAAAAGCGAGACTCTATGCCGGAGCCGGTGTAACCGCACATTCTAACCCACAAAAAGAATTTGATGAGACTGAAATGAAATTCAATACTTTGCTCAATATTTTGAATCAAGCTCAGTGATACTTCCTCAAATAACAGAACTTGTGGGCCTTTGTGCTTCTCATGGAATCACACATGTAGTCATTTCTCCAGGTTCCAGATCGGCGGCAATATCTATTGCATTTGAGCAGCACCCTGATATCCAGGTAAAAGTAGTAGCTGACGAAAGATCAGCCGCATTTATAGCCATGGGAATGGCTCAGCAATCACAAAATACAGTAGTTCTGGTTTGCACCTCTGGTTCTGCCTCTTTGAACTACTCCCCTGCAGTCGCTGAAGCTTATTATCAAGAAATTCCACTTTTAGTCATCACTGCTGACAGACCTCCTGAATGGATAGATCAGTATGATGGGCAAACCATTCAGCAAGTCGATATTTACGGCAAACATGCAAAAGCCAGTTTCACTCTTTCCGTTGATTTTGAACATCCGGATGCACTATGGAGTGCGAATCGCCAGATCAACCAAGCGCTTTTATCTTGTACTTCCTATCCTCAAGGACCGGTACACATCAATGTTCCGATCCGTGAACCTTTCTATCCTGAAAAGGGAGAAAAATATAGTTTTTCAGCAGTAAGGAAAATCGAGTCAATTTCAAGCCATATCTCTTTAATGGATGATCAATGGGAACAGTTACTTAATTCCTGGAATGAGAGCCAAAAGCGAATGTTGGTGATTGGTCAGCATCCTAGATCTACTGTACTCACTAGGGCAATTGAACGACTCTCTGCAAAAAGCAACATTACAGTTGTAAATGAAATCACAGGCAATCAACATGGTTTAAAAAATAAAATCAGCCATCAAGATCTTTTCTTGGCTCAAGATAAAATCCTTGAAGAACCAGAACTGCTTATTACTATTGGCAAAAGTTTAATCTCCAAAAACTTAAAACGCTATCTAAGACAACATCAGCCTAAGCATCAATGGCACATTAGACAAGGCGATAGAATAAATGATGGCTTGCAGAGTTTAACTCATATGCTTGAAATTGAACCCTCAAGTTTTATTGAAAGCTTAACAAAAAAGATCGATCAAAGTCATTCTCAAGAGTCATCAGATTGGACAGAAATTAATTCTAGAACGGCTAAAAAAAGTAATGCCTTTTTGAGTAATGCTGAATTCGGAGAGTTATTTGCTATTGCTCAATGTATGAAATCAGTTCCTTCCGATTCACTTCTTCACCTGGCCAACAGTATGGCGATCCGCTATGCGAATTTCATAGGAGTTCATGACGAATCAATTGAAGTTTTCTGTAACAGAGGGACTAGTGGTATAGATGGCAGCAATGGAACTGCCGTTGGGACGGCATTAATGACTAACCAGACCGTAACCTTAATAACAGGAGACATGGCCTTCCTGTACGATAGAAATGCTTTTTGGCATGAATATGAACTGAACAATCTGAGAATAATTGTTCTTAATAATTCGGGAGGTGGTATTTTCGGAATGATCCCTGGGCCAAAAAAACAGAAAAGTTTTGAAAAGTTGTTCCAAACTCACCAGCCACTAACCGCTGAAAATACAGCTAGAGATTACGGCATAGATTATACTATAGCAAAAACCAAATCTGAGCTTGAAGAAGCACTTCAAACTTTCTTTAATTCAAGTGAAACCGCTAAGATACTCGAGGTTTTTACTGACCAAAAAAATAATGAGGAGATCTTGAAAAGCTATAAGAACTATTGCCTTGGCCGATAATTAATAGGTACCAAATCTGCCACCTTCTCAAAGCCCCAATAACCAAAGGTATAGTAACTCAACGGATTGTAGATATATCCAGCTTTGTCGAATACGATTTCAGTACTCTGCGGATTGAGTTCTATCCAAGAAACTTGTTCTTGGCGCTTTCCAGAAAATTTACCTTGGTATTCTTTATAACGCTGGGATTCCCGTTCGTTCAAATAAGTAATATATAAAAAGTCACTGAATTTGAGGCTTTTAGCAGAACCATTACCCTTGTAAGTCATAAATTTGGAAAGATCCACTATCGAGGGATCTAAAACTCGACCTAAGCTGGTAATATCCTTGGCTTGTTGAACTTGATAACCTTCTCTTTCCCATATTCCAGAGAATAAACTCACAAAAAAGTGATGTGCAGACCCCTTGTATGCTAAAGTTCTTTCCTCTTCCCATTTTCTTAGCTGTCTATTATTACGTGGCTCCATTTCATTAAAGACTGTAAAGCCAATGTATGTAGTTAGGTTATTTCTGTTATCTAAGTAAAATTCTTCCAGAAAATATTCAATATCGTACCCTAGTACCTTGTTTTCTATTCGGATAGCTTCACTTGCAAAACCATAAAGAATGTTATTCTTTTTATCTAAATAAAAATCAATCGCTTCTTCATTCAATATTTTAGATCGATCTGCATTCTTTGAAGTACCTAAAAATAGTCTTTTAAAAGTCTCTAGATTCTGCCTCCATTGAGCATCCTTCTGTGCCATTAGTGTGAAACTACCGAGATCACGGTCCTCGGGCTGTAAAGCAACGTCTAGTTTGATTTCCTTATCATCAATAAGTCTCAGATTCAATCCATAAGTTTCGAATCCTACAAATCTCACTATCAGATCGTAAGTTCCTTCAGTGGGAACGATCAATTCAAAGTTACCCTCCGGATCAGTAACAACCCCATATGTAGTCTCAGCCATGAATACACTGGCTTGAGGAAGTGTTTCTCCTGTGCTTCCATCAGTTACTGTACCATAGATTCTAAAGGATTCTTGTGCATTAACTGACCAATTGATCGCTAACAAGAGACATAAAAGTGTGTATCGTTTTAATTTATTGGTTAACATTGGTTGTGCGTGGTTCGGTGATCATAAAAAACAAAAAATTGAGTTGTGAAGAATTTGCCTCAAAAACTTTGCCTAATGAATGGAATTGGCTCAATAAAAGCCAACTATTTATTAAAGAATGGCTAACAGGCGCCAAATCCTTTAAGCTGAAAACCTCCGGCTCGACTGGCCAACCCAAAGCGCTATACATAGGAAGAGAACAGATGGAGGCTAGTGCGAAAGCCACGCTTTCTGCTTTAAATCTTGGTGAAGGCTCAACTGCATTGCTTTGTATGAACCCCGACACTGTAGGTGGAAGAATGATGCTCGTTAGATCCCTTTTAGGGAATTGGAGTCTTCACATTTCACCCCCTAATCGAAGTCCAATTATAGATGCTGATATTGACTTTACCGCTATGGTACCTCTACAGGTGAAATCATTATTAAATTCACAAGAAGGTGAACGTTTCCTCAATCGGATTGGAAAATTGATCATTGGAGGAGCCTCGATTTCTAAAGATCTTGATGCCCAACTCCAATTATTAAAAACCGAGGTCTATCAGACTTTTGGAATGACCGAATCCGTTTCTCATATCGCCTTGAGAAGAGTAAATGGAGGAAACAAATCTCAGATCTATCGACTAATAGGTGATAATGAGATAACTATCGACAAAAATGGTCTTCTCTCTATCAAAGGTAGCGTAACCAAAAACGAATGGCTCAAAACCAATGATATCGTTGAAATGGTTGAAGGAGGTTTTCGATGGATAGGAAGAGCTGATCTAGTGGTCAATTCAGGTGGAGTAAAGATTCTTATTGAAAACTTAGAGAAGAAGATCAAAGATAATAGCGGAATTGATGCGCTTGTCTGGAAGACCGAGGATAATCAATTAGGCGAGAGAGCCATTGGGATCGTTAAAAGCAAAGAAGAGCTAGACGTTATAATGAACATTAAAGAAAAGATAAAAGAAGCCTTACCTCAATATCATTTCCCTAAAGAGTGGTATATCAATCCAAATTGGACCCTCACTGAAAGTGGTAAGATCAATAGGTCTCTCATTTTTTCGATGATTGAACAGAAAAAATAGATGAATAACATATCTATAAGATGAATAGTATTCCTAGTTTTGTCTAATGTTTATCAGCAAAGCATCAAAATTGGTAAAATCTGAGTTGATCTTTAGTGATCTAAAGCTAGGTCTCAAAGTATTGATCAACTTAACCTTTTTTGCTATTCTGTTTATATTCCTACTCCAGATCAAAAGCTACCTCCAAATAGACATCTTCCCAGATTATAATTTTCCTTTGGATGAAATCATCAGTGATCTCTTTTAATCTTTCATTTTAATCACTTCCTGTTGTAGTTCGAGAACTATATTTTTCAATTGATCAAAACTCATGCTATCATCCGAGTATTCTGGAATTTCCATACTTAGAAAAGCTTTAGCCTCCCATATCTCAATAACATCAGAAACATCTATCCTATAAGGGCTATAAGCTTTATTGTCAGAAACCAAGAATAATTGACCATGCTCAGTGGTATAATCAAAGACTCTTTTATAGACTACCCCCTCTTCTTTAGATAGAATGATATAGCATCTACCGTCTTTTATCTCAGATAAAGCATCCAAATATTGGCCAATGACAATAGTACCTGGCTTGATTGGAAGCATTGAATCTCCGGTGATCTCAAAAGCACGATAAGTCCCGACCTTGGGTAGATTTGGAATCTGAAATTTTGGTAACTCTTCAAGGTATTGAGGATCAGAATATCCATTCAAATATCCTGCAGATGCTTTTTGAGGAATAAGGTCTATGTATTCATTGTCATCTTCATTCACCGTGATCGAAAGAACTTTCATTCCTCCTTTACTTTCACTTAATGATTGTATCTCTTCTTTTGACTTACCATCGAGGTCTTTACCTATGATAACATCTACTGAAACCTTAAAGAGTTTTGACATCTTAAGAAGGTTATTAAGTCGCGGATCTGCCCTCCCCTCCTCATACGCACCTACTAAAGATCTTTTGATATCTATCTTTTCTGCAAATTCTCCTTGCGTCCAATTATGAAGTTTCCTGAGATATTTGATGTTTTGTGCTACTAAACTCATTTTAGTCTGATTTACAACAAATAAACTAATTATTTTAGCGAAATGATAATATTATTAGTTTAAAATTGGCATAATAATGGTTAGGTTTTCTGAGTCAACAACTCAAAACAAATGAAACGTTTAATTATTCTTTTCTTCTTTCTTCTAGGAGTCAGCTCATTAAATGGACAGTCTTACGGTGGCGTTTCTTTTCATACATTTCTTCCCACTGGTGAGCTCAAGCAAGACTCCCCTCAAATTTGGGGGGCTGGCTTTAATATTCAAGGAGCCTATAACATCAATCAATCACCTGTATACATCGGTGGTTATTTAGATTTTACCCGATACGGTTCTGAGGTTCGAGATGGCTGGCATGGACAGGTCTTAGGAGACATAAGACATAGAAGACACAACGAAATAACTAGGCTGTTAACTTTTGTCCGACTTGCTCCAGATTGTAATACTGGTTTCTATCCATATGCAGATTTCATGGCTGGCGTAAATTATGTCTATACCCGTTCAATCCTTAGAGATTCTGCCCTAAGAAGTTCTTTTGACAATTACACAGACTTGGATGATTTTTCATTTACCTATGGTATTGGAGCTGGAATAGAGATACCCTTAGACGAATTAATTTTGCTCGATATTAATTTCAAATCGCTAAAGAGTAGTAGAACCGAATACTTAACACCGAGTAATGTGAATTATGACTCGCAATCTCAAAGCTACTTAGTAGATATTTCTCAATCTCGCTTCGATTCTTTCACTTTTGGTATAGGATTGAAGTTTTATATCGACTAAATAAGGTATTTCTGCACCACTCATAACCCCTATGATGCGTTCTTAAAGAATTGAATTTTTAGCGTCAGTTTCTTAACATACTTTGATGTTCATTCAATCAAATTTAGATACCGATGACTAAACTAATGAGAGATTCATTTTTAAGAAGAATCCTTATCATCAAATCCATGATGTTGCTAGGAGTCCTAACTATTTGGGCTCAAAAAGTTGACATGGATATTTTTAAGGAGATGGAAGCTAGAGCCATAGGGCCTGCTGCCATGAGTGGAAGAATCACGGCTATAGATGTCGTGGAGAGTAATCCAGAAATTATTTTCGCTGGTGCTGCATCTGGTGGTGTTTGGAAGACTACCGGTGGAGGCCTAGAATGGGAACCTGTTTTTGATGACCAGGCTGTTCAAGGTATAGGCGCTATAGATATTTATCAGAAAAATCCGGACATCGTTTGGGTTGGTACTGGTGAAGGTAACCCTAGAAACTCGGTGAGTTCGGGATATGGCGTTTATAAATCAATCGATGGTGGTGACACTTGGCAATTGATGGGCTTAGAAATGACCAGAAATATTCATAGAATTATTATCCACCCAGATGACCCTAATACCGTTTGGGTAGGTGCAATTGGTTCTCCTTGGGGAGAGCATCCTGAAAGAGGTGTTTTCAAAACCACTGATGGTGGAGAAACCTGGGAAAAGATCCTTTATGTGAACGAACTAACAGGTGTTTCCGATATGGTTATGGATCCATCTAATCCTGATAAGATCTTTGTTTCAATGTGGGAGCACAAAAGATGGCCATGGACTTTCAAGTCTGGCGGTGAAGGTTCAGGACTATATGTAACTCTTGATGGTGGCGATACTTGGAAAGACTTAAAAGGAACTAATGGCTTACCTAACGGACCTTACGGTAGAATTGGGTTAACCATTGTTCACAATAAACCGAATTTCATGTATGCATTGATCGAATCTAAAGACAATGCACTATACAGATCTAGTGACGGTGGTAAGAACTGGACAAGAACTGTAAGAGCTTCAGAAGATGGCAATATGGGTAACAGACCTTTCTATTACTCTTCTATTTATGCTGATCCTGATAATGAAAATAGACTTTACAGCTTATTCTCAATGGTTTCTCGTTCAGAAGATGGCGGAAAATCATTTGAAGTGATCATTCCTTACTCTGGTGTTCACCCTGATCACCATGCGTTCTGGATTCATCCAAATGATCCATCTTTCATGGTTGATGGTAACGATGGAGGTTTGAACATCACAAGAGATATGGGCGAAACATGGAGGTTTACTCAAAAACTACCTGTGGGCCAATTCTACCACATTAATGTTGATAATGAATTCCCTTACAACGTGTATGGAGGAATGCAAGACAATGGTTCTTGGGTTGGACCTGCTTATGTTTTCAATCAAAGTGGAATCAGAAATCACGATTGGCAAGAATTAAGCTTTGGTGATGGGTTCGATGTTGCACCAATCCCTACCGATTCAAGATATGGCTATACCATGTCACAGCAAGGTAACGTTCAGCGTTACGATAGAGAGTCAGGTTATGGTAAAACTGTTAAACCAACTTCTCCTGATACATCTATCGATCTAAGATTTAACTGGAATGCTCCTGTAGCTATTGATCCTCACAATCCTGATGGAGTTTACTACGGATCTCAGCATTTACATTACAGTGCAAACAGAGGTGACGATTGGGAGGTTCTTTCTCCTGACCTAAGTACCAACGATCCAGAAAAGCAAAAGCAAAATGCAAGTGGTGGTCTTACTATTGATGCAACAGGTGCAGAAAACCATACTACTACTTTAACAATTGCTCCTAGCCCAGTTGACAGAAATGTGATTTGGGTGGGTACTGATGATGGAAACGTTCAAGTCACAAAAGATAGAGGAGCCAATTGGACAAATGTCGCAGCTCAGCTACCTGGCCTTCCTGCTGGAAGCTGGATCCCTCAGATCAAAGCTTCAGATTACAATGCTGGAGAAGCTTGGGTGATCGCTAATGATTACAGAAGAAACAATTGGTCTGCTTATGCATACCATACTTCAGATTATGGTCAGACTTGGACTAGAATTGTAGATGACAATGATGTATTCGGTTATACGCTTTCTATCCTTCAGGATCCAAAAGAGCCAAATTTAGTGTTCTTAGGAACAGAAAATGGTTTATACGTAAGTTTCGACAAAGCTCAAACTTGGAACAAGTGGAACCATGGTTATCCTAATGCGTCAACAATGGACCTTGCACTACAAGAAAGAGAAGACGATCTAGCGATCGGTACTTTCGGTAGAGCATTCTACATCTTAGATGACATTAAGCCACTAAGAGAGTTTGCTGC
>CBFIDS010000140.1:0-12488 GCA_965661435.1 Roseivirga sp. | reverse complement strand
TGGGTCTACTTGGTAGATGATCAAGGAAGTATCATTCAGCAACAGATAATTAAAGTTGAAAATGGCTCGATCGCAAATCAATTGATCCTTGATAACAAGCTCGATCAAGGTTATTACAACCTAACGGCACATACAAATAGCATGAAGAATAGGGGGAAGGACTTCTTTTTCCAAAAGACGATTCCAATTATAAAAGAAAAGCAGATAGCCCCAGCTGTTATAGATCCTACAAATGAGCCTATTATTACCATAGAAACTGAATCAAAAGGCAACATTAAAATATTGGCACCAGGCTTTAACCCAAACACAAATACTAGTCTATTGATCTCCAATCAATCTAAGATCATTTACCATTCAGACCTCAACTCAGAACAGTTGAATTCTGGGCTGATGATCAACAAATCACTTCTTGGTGACGGCCTTCACGAAGTTGTGATCGTTGCAGACCAACAATTAATGGGGCTTACATTTTTTGAAATAAACAACCTTAAAACAGATGTCGATACTGATATTAATATTACCCCAAAAACAATTTCGAATCAGACCGAAGTAGCCGTAACGGTTCAATTCGAGGAATTAGGGATTTCTGATTATTCCGTTTCAGTCATCAATAGCGATGTTTTTCAATTGAGTGAGTTAGAGACGAGCCAAAAAAGACAATTAAAACGGGCAAGGATCAAGTCAGAATGGTCTCAGATCCTAGATACAGCTTCAATAAGAAAGAACTATAGACCACAAGGTTTACTCAGACTAAGTGGCTTAGCGATGGATAGAACAACTGGGGAGCCTGTACCTGCCAATTCTAATTTAATGTTCTATCTGCAAGAAGATTTCATGCGTTACGAATTGTTAGCCCGTCCTCGTGGCAGATTCGATCTGGACCTGTTAGACATCTATGGCGAAGATGAGCTGCTGGTGACTGCGGTAACTCCTCAAGGAGATGAAATTAAAGACATCGTGATCGAATGGATAAAAGAACCATTGCCTGCCGTTAATCCAGCACCGAGATCTCAGGTATTAGAAGAGTCAGATCTATATGCTGAGTTCAACAACAAGCTGACCAAGATCAATGAGGCTTATGAATTCTTTTCCAACGAGCAGGATATTGATTCACTAGCCGAATTACAAATGAATGAGGTGCCAGAGACTCCCATTCTAGATATTGACAATTCAGTCAATGTAGAAGACTATTATCTATTCCCTACCATGGCTCAGTTTGTCAAGGAAGTAGTAAGACCCTTAAGAATCGGGAGAACAGGAGGAAATGATATCGTTAGAATGAAATACTTAGAGCCAGATATTGCCACAGGAGATCCTATTTACTTTATTGACGGTATAGCTACACCAAGTACCAATTACTTTCTGTCGCTAGACCCAAAGGACCTCAAAACCATCTCAGTGATCAAGCTTCCTAGAAAACTCTCTCGATTCGGTAATATGGCTCGAAATGGAATCGTGATCGTTGAATCTAAGTTTGGAACCTTAAGACAGGATGTAAATGAAAATATGCTGATCAAAGGTTTTAGCCAAGAGATCTCCTTTAATGAAGTTGATGGAGATAATCGATCAGATTCCCAGAAGCCTGACTTCAGATCGACCATCTATTGGAATCCTTCACTTCCTATTGATACTGAAGGCAATTCATCCTTTCGATTCTCAACTTCAGATGATCAGTCATCTCTCTTGATCATGATCCAAGGAATCTACAAAGGGAAGCCCTTTCTGATTACTAAAGAAATTCCATTTGAGGGGAATAATTGAATGGTGATTTAATCATCCAAAGTCTAATAAACTTCCATTTATCAGTTTAAAAGTTTGAATACAAGAAATCGTAATTGATCACTAAATTATGATTTTAACATGTATTATTATTAAATTATATATTAATTTATGATAGACACACACATTAATCTTACCTACCGCTTCTTAAGAAGACTCCTCGGACAACTCGGAATCGCTCTTCCTTTCATACTTATTATCGGAATGGGGAATGGATTTGATATTGAGCCTTCCATCAGTGACTATTACTATACTAAAATGGGGACGGTATTTACAGGCATTCTCATTGCCTTTGGTTTATTCCTGTTTAGTTACCGAGGTCATGAGATCAAGCCTGAGAAAGGAGAGAAGATAAGCGACAATAGGATCACAAACGCAGCAGGACTTTTTGCTATTGCTACGGCACTTATTCCTACTCAGATTGCAGAGGAAGCGAGATATGCATGTGGTGTCGTTCCATGCCCTGATTCGAGCATCTGGGGAGCTATTCACTTAACCTGCGCTGCCCTTTTTCTATTGATCATGGGAATTACTGCAATGACCAAGTTCTGTATAGGAACACAGAAACCATGGATGAAGACTTATTTCAGAATTAGTGGTGCTGTGGTGATTCTATCCATCCTCTTTATGGCTGTCTACATTTTCTTATTCCCTGAAGATAGGAGACCCTTCAATAATGGGGTTTTTTGGGGTGAATTTGTGGCCTTATTGGCATTTGGAAGTGCTTGGCTGATCAAAGGTAGGATTGAGGAGATATGGATCTTTAAGATGTTTAAAAGTAAAAATTGAATACGATGAATAAATCTAAAATGAACACATTAATTATTTTCTCCCTCTTACTTACAACCTTTTCATGCGTTAGTCCACCCGTTTCAACAGTAGCGACCAATGACTATTTAAGTTATCAGCCGATTGACCCACAGCCTGTTTCTAAAGTGATGGTTTTTGATGATGCGGCCAACGCCATGACAGAAGTCTATTGGAGGTCTATAGACGATGAAGATCAAGTGAGATCATATCTTCCCTTACAATCTGCCATTGTGAGTGTTTCTAAAACCGATCAAGACGGTAAGGTGACCTATGCCACTGCTTCCCTTAGTGGATCTAAAGGCACTTATGATGTCATCATGGACTACATGAAGTACAGAGTCGAAGATGTCTATGGGTCTTCTGGGGAGTTTCTAGGGAATGGCAGAATCGGAGTAGGACTTAGAATTAAAGCGAATGTTGTTACCACAAAGAAGAATCTAAACTTAGGAAGTATCGCTTCTATCGGTGCAGAGGCTAATCAAAACAATATTACTGGTGGCATTTCAGTAGACATTATTGGGATCGATTCTAAAGACGTCACCAATCTAGTTCCACTCACCTCTGAAATCGATCAAACCTCCATACAGTCAGCACTTCAGGCATTAGCTGCTATTAAAACTAAGCTATGGGAAGACGATACCGATATTACTCCTCATTTAATAGCCATCAGACAAGCAAAGCCTAACACCAGCGACCAGATCAGAGAAATGTTTGTCGACAATACCTTTGAATTTGATTCTTACTCAGAATCGATTCTCAGTTTTTGGAAACCTGATGGGCAAAGCATTGATAGTTCCAATGAACAAAAGATCATAAATTGGATGAGCCAAAATGGACTTAATACTGAAGCAGGGGCTATAACCATGTTCATCAATGGAGAAGGGTTTCAATCCCTAAGAAAGAAGTTTAGCGAAGACATTTTAAACCAGTAGACCATGTCCGTTGAAAGAATTCTTAGAGATGTTCCTGAAATCCAGGTAGAGCAAGTAAAGTCTGGGTTTGAAAGTGAAGGCTGCAGTGTAGAAGTTATCCCTCAAACCGATGGGAAATTCACCATTAAAGCCAGCTGCCCAGATTAAGTCAGTCCAATTGACCTAACCAAACTTTCATCATTTCAACCACATCCATATGCCTTTGATCTAGCATCATATTGTGGCCAACGTGATCCAAAACCTTAAAGTCTGCTCGATGAAAATCAGCAGACTTTTCTATTTCCTGAGGAGTGATAACTGAATCGTTTTGAGCAGCTACACATAACATAGGAACCGACTCAGGCTTAGCCTGCCTAACAGGCTGAAACATCATCTGGATCAAAGCCTTGTACGATTCAGCACGCATCAATTCTTTGTAAGAGATAATACTTCCAGTGTCGGTATCATCGTAATAGAGTTCCTTGGCATGCTTAACAAATGGCCCATAGATGTCTCGGCTGATCAAATTGAACCCAGCTAATGGATGTCTTCCTATATACCTGATCGAGGCATTGAGAAGCCCTGAATAGGGGACAGAGCCTAAAAGGATTGATGCTTGGCAGTTGTCATTCTTTTCCAAGTACTTCTGAACCACAAAGCCACCCATTGAGTGCCCCACTAAAATAGTCGGTGCATCAATTTGATCAAGTGCTCTTTTGACATCTTCGACATAATCCTCAATAGAGACCCTGTTGATTCCAGCATTCTTTCCTGGCTTTTCATGCCCTTTTAAATTGATCGCATAGGTATGGTAACCCATTTTTGAGAAGGCCTGCATAAAGCCCTGATCCCAGCACCAAGCGCCATGGCACATGCCATGTACAAAGAGCATATGACCTTTCTGGTCTTTTGTTTGAGCTTGGTAATGGATCATATTTCTTGTAACTCTTTTGTAGGTTCTTTGCTCACATAATCTTTGGGTAAATGCCTTTTGAGTTGCTTAACGAACTTTGCAAAATCAACCGTAATGGTATGTCTGGGAGTCTTAAGCTGTTTGATATGTGGATTCGCTACCTCTTTCTCGCAAAGCTCCTGAATGTTAGACGGCCGCTTCCATTTTCCTGAGATCTCTCTAGCCATGATCTTACTTTGCAATTCACTGGCAGGCCAGATACAGCCAAGGGGCTGAAACATCCCAACAAAATAAAGGCTGTCGTATTTATGATGGAACATCTTCAAATAAAGAGGCACATCTGAATCAGAATAATCCAGAAATTCCTTGTCGAAGAAGGGGTGAGCGAGGATATAACCTGTACAGGCTATGATCACATCGAACTCTTCTGAGCTACCATCTTTGAAATGAACGGTCTTTCCATCCAGTCGATCGATATCCACTTTAGGCTTTACATTCCCATGCCTCAACTTATAGAGCAATTCATCATTAACAGTCGGATGTGTAGCCCCAGCGCCATGATCCGGCTCTTGAAGACCGTAAAGGCTATTCTTTCCGTTGATCAATCTAATGAGTAGTCCGGAAAAGAAATACTTGAGTTTGAGAGGTAACCAATTATTCCGACTGGCCACTAGATCAGTTGGCTGACCAAATAAGAACTTAGGGACGATCCGATAGCCTCTGCGCATACTGATCACCGTTTTCTCACTCACACGACTTGTTTCTACCGCCACATCACAAGCAGAATTACCACCTCCAATGACCAATACCTTTTTGTCTTTGAAAGGCGCTGCTTTTTTGAAATTGTGCGAATGGATGAAATCACCAGTGAACTCACCAGGATATTGCGGGAACCTCGGGAGCCAATGATGACCATTACAAACAACCAAATGAGTGAAATGCTCAGTGGTTTCACTTCCATTCTGATGGGTCGTTACTTTCCAAGATCCATCTTCTTGATAAGCACAGTGCTTCACTAGGGTATTGAACTGGATATAAGGATATAGATCGAAATGATGAGCGTAACCCTGAAAATACCTTCTTAGGTGATCGTGGGAAGGGTAGTCTGGAACATCTGGCTCGAAATCATCAAAGGTGAAATCTTCGTATTGGGAAAGGGTTTTCGAACTAATGATATGTGTGGTTTCAAAAACACTGGAGTGACCCTCATCCTCGGAATAGATCCAATTCCCACCGACATCTGAATTATAGTCATAGGCCTGAACTTCAATGCCTTCATCCAGAAGATTTTTAATAGCAGTGATTCCAGAAGGACCTGCACCGATCACGCAGGCTTTTTGATGTTGTTCCATAGGATTTCAATATAAGCATGAAAATAATGCAGAAGGCCTAAAATTTTAGTCTTTAGCATCAAACATACACCTGATTCGATAGGTTATAACGACACAAACAATCAGTGAAATGACAATACAAGAAGCGCAAGAAGCCATAAAGGACATTCCATTAGGTTCTAAAGTTCAATTAGTTAAGACCAATGGAGATATCGTTGAAGTCAAATTAATGAGTAAAGAAGTAGAAGGTATTCCTGAGAAGGTATACGAACAAATGTCAATTCCGGAATTACCTCCTGCGCTTACCGTTGTAGATGGAGCAAGGTTTGGTAAATACAGAATTGACATTGATGACATTGTTAAAATAGCCTGGATCGAGTAGTCCAGAAAAGGGCTGAACTAGTTTTTAGCCTTGATGATCTCAATGGTCTGATCCAACCAATTCTTAGAAGGGTCTAAAGTAACTTCAGGCTGCACACCTACCTCTTCATACTTCAGCCATTTATTGAACTTCATATCTGTCGGTACGATATTGAATAACCCCGAGGGTGATTCATAAGTGGTTCCATAATTCATTCCATAAGCTAACGCTCCTCTGGTTCTTTCACCCAAGTGGGTAGCCTTGAACATTCTTTTAATTCTAATTGTAGTCTGCTTTGCGTTACTGCCGCTTTGATAATTTGTCAGAACATATACCTCCGCTTTAGAATACTTTCTGATGACTTTCAAATCGAAGACTGATCTAAACTTCTAGCTTTTCTTCATCTACCTGTGAATATTTCTGAGTGATCCAGAGTATAAGCACTCCAAATAAGACCGAAACAATGATCAGTGCATTATTCAAGATACCTTCAATAGAAAAGGAAATTCTTATCAAAATGGTAGAAATGATGAAGCCTGAGTTTCTAATAAACACATGAAATTCTGTGGTATGGAAAAAGGAAAAGAGGAGCAAAAGTACATCTGTCATGATCAAAACGGTGAAGAATTCATCGAAGAAGATATTATTGATGTCTGAAAAGCTTGAGGCTTCCTCCAAATTCCCTTGCCAACCTACCAATAGATCTCCCGACCAATTGACAAATGTGTAGACAGCCATAAAGAGGATAACAGGAACTAATAATGAAGCAATCAGGCGTTTGCGCTCAATGAACTTCTGAATCTTTAAAGGTAGATCACTCACTTCTTTCTGAGCTGACTGTTTATTATGAAGCCTGTGAAAGAAGTAGATCAACAAGAAGAGGATCAATGTGGAAACAATATCGTAAGTGAATTGTAGATCGTATTTGTCTTCGAACCAATTGATGGACAGGTCCAGATTGGCTAGGTCTTTGAAGATCCGCCTGATGATAATAAGTGTGATAATTTCATACTGCTTTGCAATGTATGTTGAGGTTGACTTAGGAATGTGAAAGACTAATAAATACACCTCAAAAAGAAGAATAAATGAAAATGGTGTATAAATAGCTGAAATATGGTTGGTTAAGAGCTCGGATTGAAAAGGAATCTTTAAAAGCCCTAGATCAACAGCCTCAATGAGGGCCACATGAAGTATAAAGCTGCAGATCGATATCCATATAACCACGTGCTCCGTTTCTTCTTTAAAAGAAGCGGACAAAACCTTCTCCTGATATTTTTTAAAGATCGAAAGCATAAAGAACAAACAGAAAGTTGTTGGTAATGTTTAATGACGGTAACCTTTCCAAGTACCACCATAACGATATTCTGGCAGCTCTTGGCATTTCGGTAAACAGTCAGTACATACAAAAATCCATTCTTTTCCTTTTTTTACCTGAATTCGATACATGACATCATGTTCATGCCTGCAATATGGACAAGTCTTGGTCTTCATGACATTCTATTAGCATCATCCACCTTAAGGGACTAGCCATTCACCTTTCCAATTATTATAAATATTAAATGAGGCCCTCAAGTGTTCAGATCGATTCAATTGTAGCACTTCTAATTCCTTGGGTTTGAGTATAAGCACGGAGAAGTGCTCATTATCCATTTGCTCTTTCCAGCGATGCCCTTCAGTTGGATTGTCAACTACAGTACCTGGTGGATCAATTGAATTATAAGCCTTTTGCGCTGAGCCATTTACTTTTTTCCAATGCGTTTTCGCTAATTCATCCTTATCGTGAATTTCAACTTCCGTGGTTAGTAAGACTTGCACCTGCTTTTTAGGATGGTAGAAAAGCAGCTGAGCCATAGGGTCAGTTATAAGGTCTTCAATTTTTTCAGAACGGCTGTCTGTATAGATAGCAAGTCGAAAGTCTTGATCTACAGCCCTTAATACCACATACCTGGAGCGAACATAATTACCGCAAGTGCTGAGTACCACAAAGCGAAAAGGATGTTTCTTATCTACTGTAGCTCTACGGATTTCCGATTTGACCTCCTTGAATACATCTGATAATTCTTGATGGGTATTAATAAGCATATAAATAAAAGAAATTGGTATCCATATTGTTCACTGATCAGCATGAAAATCAAATCTGTGTTCCACAACCAAATGATACTCTTTTTTATAAATAATCTAAATACAATTTCCGTTATTGCTTGAGTGCTTCATGAAGCCACACATTACATATGAGATATCAAGCCCTTATTCTGCTAATAATCATAAGTTTCTTCTCGAGCTGCAAGGACAATGAAACAAATATACCCATAGACACCTCCGACAAAGGACCGGAAGGCAGCGAACTGCCTTATTTCGTGATCTCCTCGGGTGCAAATGAGATCGTAGATGAACCCAAAGTCCCCGGATCTATCATTGTTTATGAAAATCAGCAGTCTACCTTCTCAGGGAATCTCGGCATTGAGTTAAGGGGTTCCACCTCACGAAGACTTTTTCCTAAAAAGTCATTCGGCTTTGAGACGTGGGATGAGAACGGAGCAGATCAAAATGTGTCCATCTTAGACTATCCAGAAGAAGAAGACTGGATCTTATACGGTCCTTATAGCGATAAGACACTTTTTAGGAATGTGCTGATCTTTGACCTATCGAATGAGATCGGTCAATATGCCGTGAGATCAGACTTTATAGAACTGAATTTAAATTCTGTCTATAGAGGTGTTTACGTCTTCTCAGAGAAGATCAAAAGGGATCGCAACAGGGTGAATATCCTAAGCTTGGAACCGAATCAAACCGATAACGAGGTGATTCAAGGTGGATATATCCTCAAGATCGATAAGACCTCTGGAGATTCAGGCGATTCCGATTGGGGTGGTGACGCTTCTTATACCCCTGACCTTGGTTTTAGGTCTGAGTACGGAGCCTATGGAAATCAACTGACCTATCCTCCATTCGGTGATAAAAGAGGAGAGGAGACCTACTTCCTCTACGAATATCCTGACCGAGACAGGATCAATGAGCAGCAGAAGGATTATATCCAGAATTACATCCGAGACTTCGAAATTGCTTTAGCCAATGAAGATTATTCTGGCCCTAGAGAATATGAGAATTATATCGATGTGCAGAGCTTTGTCGACTTTTTCCTGCTCAATGAGCTGAGCGCAAACCCCGATGCTTACCGGCTGAGCACCTTTATGCACAAAGACCGCTTCGGTAAGCTAAAAATGGGACCTATCTGGGATTTCAACATTGCCTTCGGGAATGATGGCCGTAGCCGGACTAATAGTTGGATCTATCAATACAATGAGTTTTCTCCAGATGATCTTTGGTTGGTTCATTTTTGGTGGCCATACCTGATGCGAGATGCCCAATTCCGAGCCGCCATAAAGAGCCGATGGAATGAGCTTAAGGGTACCGTCTTTAATACCAGCTTGATCCATAATAAGATCGATGAGTATGTGACCTACCTCAATGAGAATGGAGCTATTGATCGTAATTATGAAAAATGGCCTGTCATCGGAGAGCAGCTACCTTTCAACAGCTTTGTAGGTAATTCTTATCAAGAAGAAGTCGATTATGTGAAGCAATGGATCACCGATCGCATGAACTGGATGGATTCAGAGATCCAAGCTTGGTAGCTTTTAGAAGCTATAGGCGTATCTGAAGTTAATGATGTGAGCGATGCTCGTGTCAATTGCATTCAGAGTGGTCTCATAGCGGTAGAAGAATCCGAATTCTCCAATGCCATCGTACTTGCGTTCTGTACCGAAGTCGAATCGAATAGTATCATCAGTGCCTGCCTGAGTCCCATTCAACGCACCAAAGTATTCCACCCTAAAGATCGGGTCATACTTCCAATCCTTGATCTTATACTCCATACCTGTACGCCACCTGAAGTATCTTTCAGGGATATCTCCCTGCATTTCGCTTAACTCCGGATCGTTTCGGTTCTGGAAAACCGCCCGATGCTTGAATTCTATCTGATTCCATCGGTGCTTGTAGGCGGCTCCTACTTGATAGCGAAATAGCTGATTAAAGCTCGTTTCGGCATTATTGGTCTTCCTGGAAATAAAACGGGTAGCGAATCTCAGGTCCAGCTGATCGGTCACATCGAACTTCAGGCCTAGCTCCGTGTGGAAGTTCTTGATCTCTCCAATGTTATTATCAAATCGAAGCTGTTCCTCTGCTGAGACCTCCCATTTCGGAGCCAACTTAAAGTCCACGCCCGCCTTGAACCAAAGCTCAGTGTCCACTTCTTTGGTTCCTACCTGAGCCATTCCCTGTTGAATGAATAATAGGAGAGTGCACAGAAGTAAAACTACCTTCTTCATCGATCTCAGATTCATTTCACAGGGATATATTGGATGGTCAGAAATGCCAGTTGATTGGCATAATCTACCTTATCGACCTTCACCTTCTTCACCTCCAGCCCTGTCTTTTGCTTCAGGTCACTGATCAGCTCATCATAATTCTCAGGCTTGATATTATCCAGTTTACTGTAGATCACGCTTCGTTCCTGTATCCCATGCTGGGTCAGCATATACCTTTCCATCACATAGATACTCACCACAACGATAGTGTTGAGTCCCAGGATCTCTGCATAACTCATGCTTTCATTCGACATGGCATTGATCACCGATATGCCAATGACCACAAAGAGATAGGTCATTTCTTTAATATGGATCGTTTGAGTACGGTAACGGATAATGCCAAAAATGGCGAATAGACCCAATGCCATCCCCAAGTTGATGGCGAACTTATTCAGCGTAAAGCATAGGAAGAATACGATCAAACTGACCATAAAGTAGGTAAAGACATACTCTGTCCGCTGGCTGTATTTATAATAAAGCTGGCGAATGATGATGGTCATAAAGAGCAAATTGATACTGAACTTGATCAGCATCTTATATAAGTCTTCATTCAAAAAAGGAACCCCGAATAACTCCATGTGGTCGAATTGATCTGAACTAAGATCCTAAGTACATAAATTATAAGCTAATTAAGAATTATCAATTAAGAATTTAGAGTGGTCAGTGATCGATCAATAGATTTCTCCTTGCAGTCGAAATGACTTACGGATAAAGTACTCGACTCGATTGCAAGTCTATATTAGAATGTCATCTCGAACGGATGTGAGAGATCTAAGCTTCATCTTTGTAAACCATTAGATTTCTCCTTGCAGTCGAAATGACTAAAGGGTAAGAGCTCGATCGAAAGGAAAATCCCCAATAGAACGTCATCTCGAACGGATGTAAGAGATCTAAGCTTGTTCTTCGTAAACCATTAGATTTCTCACTTTGCTCGAAATGACTTACGGATAAAGAGCTCGACTCGATTGCAAGTCTATATTAGAATGTCATCTCGAACGGATGTGAGAGATCTAAGCTTCATCTTTGTAAACCATTAGATTTCTCCTTGCAGTCGAAATGACTAAAGGATAAAGTACTCGACTCGATTGCAAGTCTATATTAGAATGTCATCTCGAACCTGCCTCCAGTAGGCAGGAGTAGTAGCGATCTAAAACCTCCTAGTTCCATCCTCTGGTGGCCAAACGGTAATATCACTATTTAAAAAGTGCCACTCAGGATTATAAGCTTCAATTAAAGCGATCTTCTTTTCTCTTCGCCATTTCTTGATCTCTTTTTCCCTTTGAATCCCTCCATCTGCTCGATGGTGTGCTTCAAACCAGACTAGGTTATAACAATGGTATCGACCTGCAAAGGTTTTGGGGTTTCCTCTGTTACGATAATGCTCAATGATTCTCAATTCTAAATTGTTAGTAAAGCCAATATACAAGGTGGTTCTCTTCGAATTGGTGGTAATATAAGTGTGATAGCTCATAATGATATTGTGTGTCACCTGAATTTAGATATTTCTCACATTGCTCGAAATGATTTACGGATAAAGTACTCGACTCGATTGAAAGTCTATATTAGAACGTCATCTCGAACCTGCCTGCGCAAAGGCAGGGAATTGAGAGATCTAGATTTCTCCTTACAGTCGAAATGACTAAAGGATAAAGAGCTCGATCGAAAGGAAAATCCCCAATAGAACGTCATCTCGAACGGATGTGAGAGATCTAAGGCTTTATTTTCATAATTCAATAGATTTCTCCTTGCAGTCGAAATGACTAAAGGAGAGAGGCGAAATGACTTTCTAAGGTAGATAGCTCTAAGCAATACTCACTACTCAAGACCCAATCCCCACTACCACTCACTAAACATTTAACACTTAACATTCAACACTTAATTCAGATTCCTTATCTTCGGATTCAACCATTGTCAAATTCAACCAAAGCTATGAAATCACTCAGCGCCTCATTACTCACCTTATTCTTCCTAGCCCTTTCACTGCCCACCCTGGCACAAGAAAAGAAAGCCCTTCAG
>CBFIDS010000139.1:0-12439 GCA_965661435.1 Roseivirga sp. | reverse complement strand
AGAGTTGTTGAAATGAAATCTTCAGGAACTTGGAAATTGGCAGTAGCAGCTTCATTAGCGTTAGCGATCATTAGTGGTTACCTAGCTTTTGATTATAGAAGCAAGTGGAAAAATACTGATCAGCGTTATGCTCAATTATTGGCTACTAATAACCAAATGGCAGAACAATACAATCAGGTAAATCAAAAACTTGGAGATCTTGAAAATGATCTTGAGATTTTGGGTAACCCTGAATTTGCGAGAATTGGTATGGCAGGGACAGAGAATGCTGCTGATTCTTATGCAAGTGTGTATTGGAACCAAACGTTTCAAGAATTATATCTAAGTATTAACGAATTGCGCCAGCTGGCTACTGATCAGTAGTACCAATTATGGGCAATCATAGATGGTGTGCCGGTAGATGCGGGTGTCTTCGATTGGAATAGCGAAGGCTTGCAAAAAATGAAAAGCATAAGTGGACAAGCAGTTGCTGCTTTTGCTGTCACTATTGAGCCTAAAGGCGGAAGCGAGAGTCCTTCTCTTGAAACTATGCAAGTGATAGGAAACGTCTAAAGACAAGCATTAGAAAGGATTAACTAAGCCGATCAATTGATCGGCTTTTTTTATGATCAAGAAAGCACAGAAGAAATAAAAGCTTGTCCATCTGACAAGCTTTTCTGACACCTCAACCAAAGTAGAATTGGGACTTGATTGTTACTTTGAATGTTTTCCGTGTGTAATTTTTATTAGTTAGTTATTCATCCTCTGTGAAAGGGAGGTGTCATACATACGAAGTACAGATTGTGTGTAGATCTATGGAGATGATTTTTTTAAATATTTTCTATGAGGATTAAAGTATCTTTGTTCCATGACATTAAAGGCAGAAAAGAATCTATTTATTGTTGCTCTTATCATTTCCTTATTGAGTTTAACGATACTCTATATTGTAGGGGTAGATTTGTTTAATCAGCCCGAACAAGTAGAGTATGTTGTACGCTCTTTCCTTTATGTCTCCGGACTGGTAGCTTTGAGAGGTATCTGGAAGCTTACTTTAGATAGGAAGATAGAGTCAAGAAAGAAGTAATGAATATAGACATCACAACTCCCGCCCTTCTTTTTCCGGCCATAACTTTGCTTTTACTGGCCTTTACCAATCGATTTGTCGCGCTGGCAAACTTAGCAAGAGGATTAAGGGTACGCTATAAAGAATCTGAAGACGTCAATAAGACAATTCTGGGTCAGATCAAGAATTTGAAAGTCAGGCTACTTCTAATCAGAAATATGCAAGCACTTGGAATAGCCAGCTTCTTTTGCTGTGTGCTCTGCATGGTACTCATGTACTTAGGTAAGCAAGTAATTGCCGAGTACATTTTTGGGACAAGTCTATTTTTGTTGCTCGGCTCACTACTTCTATCTTTTATTGAGACGCAGATCAGTACAAGGGCTATCAAACTCGAATTAGAAGATCTTGAGAGCAATTCTGCTCTCTAATTGTTTCTATGTAATAAGGTTGATTCGATAATTAAGGCACATTTTTTCATGTGCTTTTAATATTTATTTACCAAAATACTTGTCTAGACAAGTATTTTGTTTATATTTGACTCGACTTACAACCAATTATGGACTTCAGTAAGGCTCTCTTTCACCTTAATAATAATCTAGGCTACAATCTGTACCGTGCCTACTTGCTCTTTCATAGAGAGCTGATTCGCGCTTTAAAGTCGTATTCGGTTACGCCTGAGCAGTGGCAGGTCTTGATTATCTTATGGAACCATGGGAGCGTAACGCCAACCGAGATCAGCGGGGTTACGCTCCAGGATCTTCCATCAATTTCTAGGATGCTGGTTAGGATGGAAAAGAATGGTTGGATTGAGCGTGTGGAGAATTCAGATGATGGAAGATCTTTCCATGTTCAATTGACAGAAAAGGGAAGAAAAAGTAAAAATGAAATGATCATCAAACTTGATAATCATTTCAACGGGTTCTTAAATGAGGTACCCAGAGATCTACATGATGGTATAAAAGATGAATTACTTCAACTGAGAAGTAGACTAGGAGATTACACACCCAAATAGTGACAGACGGTCCAGTCATTTCGGTGCTACACCTGGCACCACATTATCTTTAAATGTTTAGGTTGAAATGAAGATGATTACCGATGCAGTGGATATACGATCTACTGCATCGGAAATGACTTTTCAAACTTCTGCTTGTTCCTCCATACATTTCAATTTACTTTCGAACACACTTTCAAGAATTTTATGGCTATTGATTTAAGAAGCGACACGCTCACAAAGCCTACTCCGGCTATGCATGAAGCAATGATGAACGCTGAAGCAGGTGATGATATGTTTATGGAGGATCCAACAGTTACAGCTTTAGAGAAAAAGGCAGCTGAGATGTTCAATATGGATGCCGCACTTTACTGTGCTTCTGGGACCATGACCAATCAAATTGGGATTCGGCTACATTGTAATCTTCAAGACGAGGTGATCTGCCACAAATACTCGCACATCTATTTGTATGAGTCTGGCGGTATTATGGCCAATGCAGGAGCTTCGGTAAGATTGCTAGAAGGCGACAGGGGTATGATCACAGCCAAAGACGTAAAAGCAGCGATTCAGCCGGATGATATTCATGCGCCTACCTCTAGACTAGTGTCGCTGGAAAATACCATGAATAAAGGCGGAGGGAGCTGCTATGATTTTGAGGATATTATTGCCATTAAAGAAACCTGTACCGAACATGGTTTGGGTTTTCATTTAGATGGTGCGCGGCTTTTCAATGCACTTGTAGCCAAAGGCCAAACTGCACAGCAGTATGGACAAGCTTTCGATACTATTTCAATCTGTCTTAGCAAAGGGCTTGGAGCCCCTGTTGGATCAATCCTTCTTGGTTCTCACGAAAATATAAAAAGGGCTCGGAAGATCAGAAAGGTTATGGGTGGAGCTTGGCGTCAAGCAGGATACATTGCCGCTGCTGGTTTATATGCATTAGAGAATCATGTAGACCGATTGGCAGAAGATCATGCAAAGGCCTTAGAAATGGCCAAAGTATTAGAAGGCTTAGACTATGTAGAAGAAGTAATGCCTTGCGAAACTAATATTCTTATCTTCAAATTGAACGCTAAATATACCAATCAGTCTTTTCTAGATAAATTGGCTGAGAAGGATATTCATGCTTTTGGATTTGGTCCGCAGCTCATTCGATTTGTCACTCATTACGATTTCACACATGAGCATTTGGAGCAAACTATTCAAGCACTAAAGACACTTTAGATGAAAAAACTAGTTGCAATCTTCTTGATCGCTTTTTCATTCGGGTGTGAGAATTCCCAGAATAACATTGAACAAATGATAAATGCTAATGAATCGATCTTCTTTGTTGGCACTTATACTCAAAAAGAGGGTCATGTAGATGGTCAAGGAGAGGGAGTCTATGTCTATTCGATGAATAAAGAAACCGGTGCCATCAGCTATATGGCCACCAGTGATTTTGTGAATAGCCCATCCTATTTAGCGGTTCATCCAAATGGAAAGAATGTGTATGCCGTAAATGAATTTGATGGGGGTGAAGACGGCTTTGCTACGGTGTCATCATTTGAATTTGACTTAAATGATTCTAGCCTGACATTGCTCAATCAAGTCAGTAGCATGGGGCAATATCCTTGTTACTTGAGTATTGATAACACAGGGAAATTCATTCTCGCTGCCAATTACGTAGGGGGAAGTGTAGTTGCTCTACCTATCATGGAGGATGGATCATTAGCTGGATACTCCTCTTACAAAAAGCATGAAGGCGGGAGTTCACATCCGAGACAGGAAGCTCCTCATGCACATCAGATTATTCAGCATCCAAGATCGGGACTTGTAGCAGCTGTAGATCTAGGAGCTGATAAGTTCTATGCCTACGAGTTAGACACCATAACGCAAACCTTGAACTACTTAAGGGATTTTACAAATCCCCCTAACATGGCAGGCCCAAGGCATATGGTTTTTCATCCTGAGAAGGACATAGTTTACATATTGAATGAATTGATCGGCACAATAGAGGTCGCCACATTTACGGATAGTCTCAGGTTGCAACAGAAAGTACAGATGATCGCTCTTCAGGAGAATGGTGATGATAGAGAACCTTCTGGTGGAGCGATCAAGATTCATCCCAACGGAGAGTTTTTATATGCATCCAATCGAGGTGAGATCAATGAGATCTTAGCCTTTAGGATTGGGGAAAATGGAGAGTTGATCAAAGTGGGAGCTTATTCTTCTCAAGGAGAAACTCCAAGAGACTTTGAGATCGATCCTTCTGGTAGGTTCATGTTGGTTGCTAACCAAGATACCAATACCATTGTGACCTACGAGATCGATCAGGAAACAGGTGAATTAATTGATACTGGTTATATCGAAGAAGTGCCAACTCCGGTATGCATTAAATTTCTATAGCCCATGGTTTAAACCAAAAAGTATTCGCCATAAGCGGTGTCTTCACCGCGTCTCACACAACTTGAATCTTCAATATTATGTACGAATAAGACTGGCAATGGAATATTTTATTTGACTTTTGATGTTCAAAGTTATGGTGAAGACACCATGACTGGCGAAAGCTAAATCATTTCAGGTTAAGAGTATTTATAATCAGCTGGATGTTAAAACGTAATATCTCTGCGCCATAAGCGGTGTCTTCACCGCGTTGGCTTGGAGGGTAATCATATCCCTTTCAAATAGATTTTTACCACATTCTGGTGATGCTCGGCATGATAGATCGTGAAATAGAGCATTTCTCTTACCGTAACTTTGCCCAAGAGTTGATGTGGAACAATGTACTGGTCTAGCTGATCTTCAGTCCACTTGGCAAGCTTCTCATCAATCTTTGACAAGATGTCTTTTTGTTGTTTAGCCAACCGGTCGTAGTCTTTGAATTCAACAGTTTTTGGAACGAATGGTCCCGGAGGGTCACCTTCCATGGTGGTCAACTTTTGTTTGTAGCGTTCTACCAATTCATTATAAGTTCTTGAAGGTCGATTGGCTTTCCCAAACTTATACTTGATCATGAACTTAGGAACTCCTAGACCCTGAATTAATGGTTTTGTACTCTTGATCAAGTGCTGAGCCTGTTGACCAGCAGACCATTTTCCTTCGGGAGCATAGTTGAATTCGTCTTCCGATAGGTTTCCTATAAACTTTAAAAAGTGGTCGTATGTTTCATCTAACCTTGCCTTGATCTCCACCTTATTCATGATTGAAATTTAGGGTGTTTTCTAGGGAAGACAAAGGCAAAAAGGAGAATCCTTGAGCCTAACTCAAGGCGAGATGCTTCTTCTTGAATTGTATGTAATCTCTGTATATCCAAACGGCTAAAATCCAGAGACAAACAGCAACCCACGCTCCGATCAAATGTCCACCATGATCATATTCTAAATAGCCTATATATGCAGAACCGATAGAAATGAGTCCTGCCATAACCGCATAAGCCTTTGTTTGATAAAACCATGCATAGGGGAAGAAATGAGCTCCGGTGATAATGGCCAGTGCCATGGGCATATCGAAATTATCTTTCATGAGAACCACAATGAGTAAGGGGAAGTAGAATAGCTGGGCAAAGTTCAGCCATAGTCCAAGATCGTTAAGGGGGTTGTTTTCGATCTTTCAGCTTGTTTTAAAAATCTTTCCGAAGACAAAAACTAATGGAAGCATAGGCATGGTAGCTAAGAAGCTATAGAGCACCAGTTTTCCTGAGTTCATATGACTCATCCAGATAAGGGATATGATCACCCAGCAAATACTGGCCGCCAGAATGAAATTGATTCCGTTCTTATTCAGCAGTATTATTTCACTGCGCATTTCTTCATATGATCTGTTAGTCATTTTCTTCATTTTAAAAGCTCATGATCTCGCGAAAGCGTATGCTTTGACGTCTACTCACTTCCACTTCCTCGTCTTCTTTCAAATAGATCTTAAGAGTTCCACTGAACCAGGGTTCAATGCGATCTATGAATTTTAAATTAATGATCTGCTGACGATTGGCTCGAAAAAAGACTTCTGGGTCCAATCGTGATTCCATGTAATTGAGTGAGCGAGGAATCATGGGTTTTTGGTTCTTGAAGTAGATTCTGGTATAGCTTCCCATGATCTCCAATAACCTGACTTCTGACAGAGACACAAACCAACATTGATCACCATCTTTTACAAAGACTTGGCTGTTGAGGCCGAGAACTTTA
This sequence comes from Roseivirga sp., assembly GCA_965661435.1. Lineage (GTDB taxonomy): Bacteria > Bacteroidota > Bacteroidia > Cytophagales > Cyclobacteriaceae > Roseivirga. The sequence goes on along the minus strand of CBFIDS010000139.1, from coordinate 6,243 downwards.
GCCTGCTGGTCTTTCTCTTTTCTTTGTTGGATCTTTTCAGAAGCCTTGTCTAACGCCAAGCTTAGCCTTTCTTCTTTGATCGGTTTTTGTAAATAATCCAAAGCGTTATGATCGAAGGCTTTCATGGCATATTCATTAAATGCAGTGGTGAAAATGATCTCCGGAACATCTACCAGATCTTCGAGTAGCTCAAAACCATCCTTGTCAGGCATCTGGATATCGAGAAATACCAGCTCAGGCTGTAGTGCTTCAATCAGTTCTTTTGCCTGTCCAGCATTTTCAGCTTCTCCGACCATGCTGACAAAGTTGAAGGCTTTTAACAAATGCTTTAATTCTTGACGCGCCAATTTCGAATCGTCTACAATAATGGCTTTCATGTGGTTGGTATTTTTAATGTAGCGGTTACTCTATTATTAGCAGTGTTTTGAAGTTCGAACTCAGCGAATGGGCCAAACAAAATTTTCATTCGTTCCACTAGATTCTTCAAACCAATCCCCTCTCTTTTTGTGTTCTTTTGAATGCTTCCAGAATTGGACACCTTAATCCATAGAAATTGATCCTTTATATGAGTTTTGATGTGAATGTCTCCTCCTTCTTTTTGGATAGAAAGGCCATGCTTAATAGCATTTTCTACGAGTAGCTGTATGGCCATTGGAGGGATTAGTATGCGCTCTGTTTCGTTTTGAATATCTATGCTGTACTGTAGTCGTTCATCGAACTGAATGGATTCTAATTGTAAATAATCTTTAACGATTTGAATCTCTTCTGAAAGTGCTACTTTTTCAGAAGCGTTGAATTCTATGGCATATCTTAGTAAATCTGAAATATGAGTGACCATTTGCCTAGCCTTTTCAGGTTCTAACAAGATGAGTGATCGGATATTATTAAGGGCGTTGAATAAGAAATGTGGGTTGACCTGATTCTTAAGAATCATTAATTCAGCTTCTTGCAAAGCTGACTTTAGCTCGAGTTTTTCAACTTCAGTTTTGCGGTTCTTTTCAATGAATTTGATCGAGAAATAAAGAAATGCCCATAAGATCAGTACAATAAAGACATTGAATACGTAGGCGATAAAATTTCCCCAAGTGAACTCAGTGATTCCTGAGAGAGGGAAGAGATGATATATGATCAGGTGAATGAAAGCTTGAAAGATTATAGAGGTAACCAGTAAGCCAATAAGAGCTCGGGGGATTAATTTAACCACTGTGAGCTCCATCCAGTTATTTCGCTTGATATAGAGCCTAAATAGATGAGAGAAAATGATCAAGCCTATGTAGATAATGACTTGAAGAATAAGTGTAGAGCTATTAATAGCACCTTTACCACTAAAAAGGGCCATCATTCCAATTAGGAATAATGTGTAAATACCCCATCCAAAAATTTGACAAGCCCAGTATATTACTCTTTTGCTCATACTTGAATCTTCGTTCCAACCAATTTACTTGATAATTAATTAAAGGAGTTTTGAATTTACTCCCTTTGAGATTTACCCCTATAAAAAATTTGCTAGCTGCTTGTGGAAAAATTCTGGATCGTCCCACATAATGAAATGGTTGCCTTTATCAGTGAGGTCTAATTTCACATGCTTTGCTTTTATATACTGATCGGTATAAGACTTTAAAACACTGTCACGTGTTGAGCCAAAATCTTGATAAGCGATCCATGCTCCGAGTACTAAGATTGGTTCTTCGATCTGATCTAGTTCGTTTCTAATATCGGTGGTATACATTTCGTACATGGCTTGACCTACAGTATTCAAGTCACTTTTGGCACCCCAGTCTGCAGCGGTATTAATATTGTCTTCATCTAGGATCAAGCTCGGTAACATTGATTTTTGATAAGCGAATTTTTGCTCATAGGTTTGATTGGCCCCTGCTTGCATTTGAGATCTCATATTTCCTGCAAATCCTTTAGCAGCTTCAGCTGAAATACCTGGCATTTGAACGGCAGTCATAAAAGGAAGTGCATCTACAATGACCAGTTTATCTGCAAACCCCGGTTTTTCAATGGCCATCTGTAAGGCAAGGAATCCCCCTAGGCTGTGGCCCATAACGATAGGGTTTTCAATTTGATTCTCCACTATATAGTCGAAGACCATTTGCTTGATCTGCTTGAAAAAGCCATGTTCTAAATTTTCAAGTGGGGCTTGACCTGCAAAACCAGGAAGTGTTATTTGATGGTATTCATAACCATCTCCAAGAAATTCGATAGTTGAGTCCCATACGGCAGCATCGCAGGTAAGACCTGGAATCATGATCATGGCTTGGCCTTTTCCGCTTACTCTAACATCAATTCCTAGTTGGGTGTTCGCGTGCACCAAATGGTGACCAACCATAAGTGCCGCTCCGATGAGTACTGTAATAATTACTTTTTTCATAACATTTTGAGTTTTTGTGATGATCAAAAGTAACTGCAGGCCAGGCTAACTCTCGGTGCTTTTAAGGGAGCGGAAGAAATCTCTCGGGAGTGGAGTACTTAATATTCTTAGATGAATTTTTATTGTTCAGTGGTTTCATAAAGAACATTGATAAATTAGCCTAATGGATTTTTCTAGTAAACCTCTTGCGGAAAGAGTAAGACCTCAGACGCTGGAAGACCTGATCGGTCAAGAGCACTTGGTGGGTAAAGATGGCGTTCTAAGAAAGGCGATCAATGCTGGAAGAATACCTTCTATGATTCTTTGGGGTCCTCCAGGAGTAGGGAAAACTACGATAGCAAATATCATTGCCAATTCAGTAAAAGCACCATTCTTTACTTTAAGTGCAATTAGTTCAGGAGTAAAAGAGGTTAGAGAGGTAATTCAGAAGGCGAAATTCCAATCCAATACCATTCTTTTTATCGATGAGATCCATCGGTTCAATAAATCACAGCAAGACGCTTTATTGGGAGCCGTAGAAAAGGGGGATATTACCTTAATTGGGGCAACCACTGAGAATCCATCATTCGAAGTCAATTCTGCATTGCTTTCCCGAAGTCAGGTTTATACGCTAAAAGCATTATCAAAAGAAGACCTTCTTCGTTTGGTAGATTCTGCTTTAAAAAAGGATGTACGCCTCAGTAAGAAAAAAGTAGAGTTAAAAGAAACTCAGGCCTTATTTACTATCTCAGGAGGCGATGCCAGAAAGCTTTTGAATCTGCTAGACCTTGTTTTGGAGAATATAGAAGCTGATCCCGCAATAGTCACTGATACCCTCGTCAAGGAAATTGCCCAGCAACGTGTGGCTACCTATGACAAGACAGGGGATATGCATTACGATGTGATCTCAGCTTTCATCAAATCCATCAGAGGTAGTGATCCTAACGCAGCTGTTTATTATTTGGCTCGAATGATCGAAGGGGGGGAGGATATCAAGTTTATCGCAAGAAGGTTAGTGATTCTTGCCTCTGAAGATATTGGAAATGCCAATCCAACTGCTTTGGTTATTGCCACTAATGCTTTTCAGGCAGTGAATATGATCGGTTACCCAGAAGGAAGGATCATTCTTTCACAGGCGGTGACTTATCTGGCCTCTTCACCAAAAAGTAATGCAGCTTACATGGCCATCAATCAAGCCCAAAGTTTGGTCCGACAAACAGGAGATCTTTCCATCCCTATGCCTATCCGTAATGCACCAACAAAGTTGATGAAGGAAGAAGGTTATGGACAAGGCTACAAATACAGTCATGATTATCCCGGTAACTTTGTACAGCAAGAGTTTTTACCACAAGAGATCAAAGGCACTAAGCTCTACGATCCAGGTATGAATGCGCGCGAGGAAGAAATGCGTAAGCGATTAAAAGCCATGTGGAAGGAGAAGTATGGGTATTGATTGATTTGAAAAATTGATAATGGGTTAATTTGAAGATACCCTAGTTCTCTTTTGTATTGTAAATTCGTTTAACTCAATTCAATTTAATTCAAAAGTATTTTCAATATCTTCCACTTTATTTTTGAACTATGAAATACCTCAAGTCCATTTACCTGTTATCATTAACAGCTTTCCTCTATTCATGTGGTAGTTCTTATGATACCACATCAGTTGATATAGAAATTGACACACTCACCATTAACAGACACTTAGAAGTGCTTGCTTCCGATGATTTTATGGGAAGAAAGCCCTTTACAGAAGGAGAAGAAAAAACAATTCATTACTTAGAATCTGAATTGAAGGCCATGGGCGTAGCCCCAGGTAATGGAGATTCTTATTTCCAAGATGTTCCTCTCGTTGAGATCACGGGAACTCAGTCGGCTGAGATGGTAGTGAAAGGCAGGGGTAAGACCATGCGTTTCAAGACAGGAAACGATGTCGTTGTATACACAGAAAGGGTCGAAGAGTCTGTTAGCCTCAAAGATTCTGAATTGGTTTATGCTGGATATGGTATTGTAGCTCCAGAATATGGCTGGAATGACTATGAAGGTCTAGATGTAAAAGGTAAGACGGTGATTGTCTTGGTGAATGATCCTGGGTTTAGCTCGGGAGATTCTACGTTTTTTAAAGGGGAAGAAATGACCTACTATGGTCGCTGGACCTATAAATATGAAGAGGCCGCCAGACAAGGAGCTGCTGGAGTTCTAATTGTTCATGAAACTGTCCCTGCTGGTTATCCATGGTTAGTTGTTCAAAGTTCGTGGACAGGGGCAAAGTTAAACTTGGATGCTGAGAATCCTCCTTATCAATGTGCTATTCAAGGCTGGATCACAAGAAGCACAGCAGTTGAATTGTTTAAGACTGCTGGTATCTCAGATTATTCAGGAAAGGCAAAAAACAAAGATTTTAGACCGATCCCGATGGGGATTACGGCATCTGTTGGAGTGACCAATGAAATCAAAAAAGACTTATCTAGAAATGTAGTAGGAATCATTGAAGGATCTGAAAGACCGGATGAATACATCATTTATTCTGCTCACTGGGATCATTTAGGAGTAGGCGACCCAATAGATGGAGATTCGATTTATAATGGAGCCCATGATAATGCATCGGGCAGTACTGGACTTTTGACGATTGCAGAAGCTTTTGGTTTATTGGATAAAAAGCCAGAAAGATCGGTGGTATTTCTTTTTGTAACAGCAGAAGAGCAAGGCTTACTTGGTTCTGCTTATTATGCACAGGATCCGATCTTTCCACCAAATCAGACCGTAGCAAATATTAATATTGATGGTTTACCAGCTTATGGCGAAATGAGGGATTTGACAATTACCGGTTACGGTCAGTCAGAACTAGACAATTATGCAACCGATGCTGCAGAACTACAAGGGCGTTATGTAATTCCAGATCCAGATCCGGGAAAAGGATATTTCTTCCGGTCTGATCATTTTAATTTTGCGAAAGTGGGGATTCCTGCCTTATACGCTTCCGGTTCTTATGAATCCAAAGAAAAAGGAGTAGAATTTATTGATGAAAAGACCCAAGAGTATTTAGCAGTAAAATATCACCAGCCTCAAGATAACTATGAGCCTGAATTATGGGACTTGAAAGGCATTGCACAAGATGCCAGTTTACTTTTTAATGTTGGCTTACGATTGGCTAATGAAACTTATTGGCCTCAATGGAATGAAGGCTCAGAATTCAAAGCAAAGCGAGATTCAGATATGAGTATGAGGAAGAAGTAAATCTTGAATCTCCGGTGAGGTAGATAGGATTTACATGCTGAATGCTAAATTTCAAAAATTACCTCTTCATTAGGTATACGAAAACGTTCAGAATAAATCCCTTCGTCTTTGCCTGGCCCACATCCAATGACCATGACTACTTCTGCTTTTCGAGGTAAGTTGAGAAATTTCTTGATTCGAATAGAGTCCATGCCTTCCATAGGGCAGGTATCGAAACCTTCTGCTTTCATGCTCATCATAAAGTTTTGAGCAGCCAAAGCGGCACTTTTATGAACAGAAATTCTTAGATCGGCTCTGTTTCCATGCCTTACCATCGGACGTTTTAAGCCAACAAAGAAATAAATGCATTTTTTGATGAAGCCCCAGATATCGAGCCAGTCTGTCCAATAGTATTTAGGAATCAGGTTCTTATAGTAGTTCATGGCTCGTTGGGCTTGTTTAGATTCAGCATCAGGATACACCCTTTTCATTTCTTTGACCAATGCTTGCTGTCTCTTTTTCCAAAGGTCTCTTCGTGCCACAAATACTACTAACTCTTTGGCCGTTTTTGCTGCTTTTTGATTCATGCACATCCAAGCGATTTTTTCTTTGGCCTCTTGAGATTTGATCCGATAGAATTCCCAAAGTTGCATATTACTACTGTTAGGAGCTAA
>CBFIDS010000138.1:0-5308 GCA_965661435.1 Roseivirga sp. | reverse complement strand
GTTAAATCTTACTATGCTGCATTTGACGATTCGAACTTTCCTAGAATCAAATCATTGATCAGCGATAGCCTAACAATAATTGAAGGTGATTACACAACCGGCTATTCATATGATAGCTTCTATGAGCAATATAAATGGGACTCTATCTTTCAGACTACTTATGATCTTGTAGAACTGAAAGAAATAGGTAGTTCTGTCTTGGTCACCGTATCTTCAACTTCTCCTCGATATGCCTTTTTGAAAAACAATCCATTGATTTCTCAATACAAGGTTTCCTTCAAAAAGGAAAAGATCTCAAAAATTGAATTAGTGGATTATGTTGATGCTGATTTTGCCGTATGGGAAAGAGAAAGAGAGGCCTTGGTCGCTTGGGTCAAACTCAACCATCCTGAACTAGATGGCTTTATCCATGATTTAAGCATGCAAGGTGCAATGAATTACCTTAAGGCTATTGAATTGTATCGGAGAAGATAGAGTAAAGCGTGAAATTCAAATTGACTGAGAAAGAACTGGACTAGCTCTATGGTAATGATTCATCGAAAAACATCATTAGTCCCAGATATTTCATTTTCAACTCACCACTTTAGCGTTCTTCATTAACAAACACTAATATTACTTATCGATCTGTTCCCACTCTCCACCAATGGCAAAGACAAGTAAGTCAAAACGTATTTTTCAAGTCATCCTTTTGACCAGCACAGCCATTTCTCTTTTTTTCGTTCCGTGGTCAATTCTTTGGGTCAGACTAAAGACTCTCCCAGATTCTGTGAAAGGTCAGATTGAACAAACGATCGATCAAGGACACTTTGCAGGCATGATCGTCTATGTGGATGAAGGAGGCAAGGATCCTGAGTTCTATGCGGCTGGTTGGCATAACAAAGAGCAAAAGATCAAGGCTTACCCAGAGGCACTATTTAAGATCGCGAGCGTAGGCAAGCTTTATGTTGCAGCAACCATTACCAAGTTGGTTGGAGATGGTAAAATAGACCTAGACCAGAGCTTAGCATACTATATGCCTGAATTAGAAGGTAGAATTGAAAACGCAGCATCTATTACCATCCGCCAAATGGTGGGACATATCAGCGGTATTCCTAGCTACACAGAGACTCCCGGATATTGGTCTGCACCGAAGGAGACCTTCGAAGAAAATTTAGCTTTGGTCTTAGATCAGCCGGCCAAGTTTGAACCTGGTAAAGACTACCATTACAGTAACACCAATTACCTACTTTTAGATGAAATAATGAATCGTATCTTGGGCTACACTAACTTCCTTTACCTAAAACAGGAAATATTAGAGCCTCTTGGATTACAGAACACTCATGCTTCAGTTCATCATGTTGATCTAGATTCTCTAATGAGCGGTTACTATGTGGGCTATGAGGGAGACCTTAGGACAGACAATTTAGGAATTGTAGCTACGGCAGAAGATGTAGGCATCTTTTTAAGAGCTTTAAATGAAGGTTCATTCTTCGAAGGAAAAGAACAAGAGATCTATTCTTCCATCTATGTCTATGACCATACGGGTCTGGTTCCAGGATATCAGACCTATGCCGAATACAATGAAGACCTGGACACTGTGGTCATTCAATTCCTGAATACAACAGATTTTAGCGGCTACCATTGGAGCTATGGGCGGATCGCTTTGAGTAGAATTATGAAGATCGTAAAACGAAGGCATTAGCCATGAGCATCTTGTTCTTTGCTTAAGAAGAACAATTATGAATTCGGAGTAAATTTCTATCTTGGTTATCAATGCATTTTTAAACCTTATAAGAATACCATGAAACTCGGAGCATTTTCAGTTAGCCTTGCGGTCAAAGACCTACAAGCATCAAAGTCATTTTACGAAAAGCTTGGATTCAGCTAATTTGCTGGTGAAATGGAAAGGAATTATCTCATCATGAAGAATGGAGAAACGCTCATTGGCTTATTTCAAGGAATGTTTGAGAAAAACATCCTTACTTTTAATCCAGGATGGGATCAAAGTGCTGGAGAAGTCAAGGATTTTGATGATGTCAGAGAGATCCAGAAAAAGTTAAAGGAAGATGGAGTTGCCTTGATCAGTGAAGCCGATGAAAGCGGCTCAGGACCAGCAAGCATGATGTTTATGGATCCGGATGGCAATACCATTCTCATAGATCAGCATGTTGGAGGATAGCACAAGCCCAATGAAATCCATTGATCATAAAAACAGAAGTCTATTATCTGGTCCTCATTTATTGGGAACCCTCTTTGTTTTTGCCGGCATAGTTTCCATTATCGGGTCTCAGATCATGGAAGGCTCTGAATCTCAAGAAAGACCCATCATCATAGGTATAGTTGGTCTGGTCTTAGGATTTATAATTCTGAACAGCTATTCGGGTATTCAAGTAGATTTAAATGGAAATAGATTTATCAAGTATCAGAAATGGAGTGGGTTTCGGAAAGGCAATTGGATAACTCTTCCGGATATCTCAGAGGTTAAAATGGATTCTATTACAACGAGCAACACCAATACGCCCAATGGAATCAGTCCTACCCTTTCAGGCGAAATAACTACCTATCGAATAAGCCTGATCAATACTCAAGGAACTGAAGCCCTTGTTTTCGAAGAACCGAAAAAGTCTAAAGCCGAATCATTAGAAGTTGCCTTGAAAGAAGGATTATGCCTTAAATAAAGAATAGTTCCTCGTCCTTAAAAATTCAACCAATAGGTCATTTTGAATACCAAAGCTCTGGCCTTGGAAGGACCGAGTATAAAGCCTTCATCATTAGTCGCCAGATAGTTATCAGTGTAGACCAAGAAAATATCTGATACTGGAGCGAATCGCCATTGTAAACGGGAATTGATATTCAGGTTGTCGATCTGACTATTGTATTGCACAAATGTTGTCCAGAATAGCTTTTTAGTAAAAGTAAAATCAAACCGAGGACCAATAAGGAATAGATTAGCATCAGAATAAGGATCCGGCAGTCTGATTCTATTAACCGCAAAATCGATACTTGTAAAACCAAGTGGCTGATATCTATATTGGATACTTCCTTCCAGGTTGATCCTTGTCCCATTCCAATATTCACCTGAACGCGTACTTAAGTTAAATGACAACAGCTTACGCTGATCAGATTGGTACCTGGCAATAATCAAATTGTTAGTATACTCCGTATCAGGATCTAATCTTAAACCTCCAGACCCACTAGGATCGAATGGGAAACGTAAATAGGTATACTGTCTTCTTAGTCTTAAGCTAAAAGTAGCCGAAGACTTCCAGTTAATATCATACAACAAGTTGGCATCCCAGTCTAAAAACCCTTCTTCATCATTCCCCACCATATCAAAGTCGAAACCTGGTCCATGCCTTTGTATTTCACCTTCTGAAGGAAAGAAGCTTCTTCTGTAAGTACTTGCGAATTGTCTTATTCCAGTACGCCTCACAAAACCAACTTCTGGATTATAATTGTCTCCGACTATCTGACTTCTTACATTCCATGACCATGCAGGAACACTATAATCAAAAGTTAATCCTGTAGTGAAGGTGTTTTCTAGATCTTGCTGTAATAGTGCCTTATGAAAGTACACCTTACCATTAATCTTATTATCGGCCGAAGCAATATTATAATCAATTCCTAAAGTTCTGTTCCAAGTAGAATATGCATCTGTGTCAAAAGTAGACTCGTCCTCAAAAGTTTGCTTATTCACCATAAATGCTGAAATATTAGATCGAGCGAAGACCTTTTGTTGTAAAGAGACCATTGAATAATTGTATGATGGTATCTCGCCTTCACTACCTGCCTGCATATTTAGTACACCTAACCTTAAATTTTCATTGACCTTACCACTTAATCTGACCCCAATGGGTATCGCTGTTTGTAAATTTTGACCTGTACTTTCATCTCTTGTCACTCCGATTCTACGACTAAAAAAAGGCTGAGTTCCCCTACCTCCATAATTGGAAAAAAGGTCCGCATTCTCTAGAAAGAATTGCCGCCTTTCTGGAAAAAATATCTCAAAGCGGTCCAAGTTGGTTACCTGTCTATCTACCTCTACTTGAGAAAAATCAGGATTAATCGTCAAATCTAAATTCAATCCTGGAGTGACTGCAAACTTCATATCGAAACCTGCATCGAAGTTAGTTTCAGCATCAGATCCATTCTCAAAATTTCTATTTGTACCAGCAGCTACATAAGGAATAAAAGAAATATTAGCCCCTGTCTTTTTGGTTGGCTCTTCCCAAGAAGCACTTTTCATGCTGGCCAGATTAAATATCTGGAAGTTTCTAGGAATCGGGGCCCAGGTAGAACGCTCTGCATATTCACTATCAATTCTGTAAAAATTGATATTCCAATTCATCTGGCCCTCATTAAACCGAAGGGTCGTTAATGGAATGGCCAATTCTGCCACCCAATAATCTTCATAAATCTTAGCTTCACCGATCCATTTATTATCCCAGTCTAAACTATAGGATCCCATTCCGCTACCTCCATTTGAGATGAGGCCTTCTCTTCTCACACCAAAGGGATTGATTCCAAAAATAAATGCATTGGTATTGTCTTGAAAAGTATCGAATAGCACTGAAAAAGAATCATTTGCGGCTCCTCTGAAATCCCTCCTCAATGAAGGCGTAATGTATTTCCGATCTCTTGTAGAATTATACATGATGCCAGATACGTAAATGAATTTGTCATCGTAGAGTACTCGAGCAACGGACTGATTCTCTGCATAAGAGGTATCGAATGGAAAGATCTGCTTCCAGCTATCTGTAGAATCCGCTTCTTGCCATGCCGACTCATCAAGAATTCCATCTATGGTAATAGTTGAATTGATCCTTTTAAACCTGAGGTCTTGTGCTACTGCTGAAAAGGAAATAAGAAATATTGAAAGGGCGAAAAGTATTCGAAACATGCAACGAAACTAAAACGAATTCTAAAATTCCTAATAAAGATTTATATTAAAGGAATAGTCTTTTATTAAGCGAGCTATTATGAAGCGGATCATTTTTTTAATCTCGTCCATAATCATCATGTTAGCAATTGGGTTTTTGGTACTAAAACCTGTACCTATCCTACCCGAGGAAGAACTTTTGGTAGTCGAAGGCAAAGTTGAAAATGTTTTTGAAGCCGGAGAATATGATATCGTTTTTCAACTAGCGGATAGTGAACTGATGTTTTATATAAACAGAGGAATGGAACATGGTTTTGATATTGAAGATCTAAAACGTCAACTTTTAGGTAGGAATGTAACTTTTAAATATCCTGATTACAGATCTTTTTTTGGTAGTCAGATCAAGCATGTATCGGTAGTTCGATATAAAACGAGAACGATCTTTTCTGA
>CBFIDS010000137.1:0-86141 GCA_965661435.1 Roseivirga sp. | reverse complement strand
GATTTTGGGTCAACATTAAAAATTAGTTCAACACCATCGTTGACTAGTGAGTCATAGTTTTGCTCAGTTTGAACAGTAACATTGAGATATCCTTTTTCAATAAAATATTTTTTGATGACCAATTCTGAGTTCTTGATCAGGGGCGCACTAGCAATTTTCCCAATCACTCCTATTTTATCTTCTACATCGGATCTTCTACCTGCCCCAATGCCCTCTATTGAATAGCGTAGAATTCTTGGTCTTTCTACGATCTTGATCTCTAAAAATGCCTTATCCCCTTCGGTCTTGGTCAACCAAAATTGAACATCCGCAATAATACCTTGATTCCAGATCTTTTTAATTGCATCAGATACTTCTCTGCCTGGAATACGAATTCTATCTCCAACTCGTATACCCGTAAAAGAAACCATTGCTCTTTCATCGAGCGTATTGAGTCCTGAAAATTTTATCTCTGCAATCTCAAAAACTTGAGGATTGGAATAATCTATCTGAACACCTTCACCAGCATTCACACCATATCTAACCTGAGAGAAGGCGCTTCCCACAAATAGCATTAAAAGGGTAAATACCACTAATACTTTTCTCATCCTCGAATTTCTACTTTAGCTGTTCGCTAATTTTCCCAAACCTTCTTTCTCTTTCTTGATATGCCAAGATCGCCTCATATAAATGATCTTTTCTAAAGTCTGGCCAAAGCACATCTGTGATAAAGAACTCCGTATAAGCCATTTGCCAAAGCAGAAAATTACTAATACGTTGTTCGCCACTTGTTCTTATTAACAACTCAGGGTCTGGTATGCCTGAGGTTACTAAATATTTATCAATGATCGATTGATCAATATTTTCTACAGATAGAGTCCCTTTTTCAACATCTTCAGCTATTCTTTTAGTAGCCTGGGTTATATCCCATCTCCCACTATAACTTAAAGCTAAATGCAAAGTCATTCTGTCATTCTGACTAGTCTTTGCGATCGCTTCTTCTAACTCTCTTTGGCACCTTGGAGGCAAACTTTCTTTATCTCCAATAGCATTGAGTTTGATCTCATTATCCATCAAAGTTTTGATCTCTGAACTCAATGTAGAAACCAATAACTCCATCAATGCCGTAACCTCAAGTTTGGGCCTACTCCAATTCTCTGTAGAAAATGCATAGAGTGTGAGATGTTTTACCCCTAATTCGGCACAACCTTCAGCCACCTCTCTAACAGATTTAACCGCACTTTTATGTCCAAAAACCCTCGCAGCGCCTTTTTTCTTAGCCCATCGACCGTTTCCGTCCATAATTACAGCAATATGCTTTGGAAGAATATCTGCCTTGATTTTTTCTTTCATTATTGCACTTCTCGAAAAATCGAGTGCGAAGGTACAAAAATGAGTCAGGAATTGTAAATGCTAAAGAACTCTTTGTCAGTTAGATTAGATCAAAAGAATGGCTTCCAGCAAACGATCTTATAAAACGTATAGCTCAAAGTGATTGAAGTATTGAATAACCAATCGTCATCATTAGGATTTCCTCCTCTATAATTCTTGATGTTAGGATTTATTTCCGAAACGTTATCAATCATATCTGAGTTGGATTTTACCGCAGAAGTAGCAATGCCAAGAACCCATCTTCTATCTAGCCTCAGCTTCACACCTATTCCTACTGGTAGCCTTAAATTGATTCCGGTTTTATAGTTTGACAGATCTTGATCTTGCCCATTCATGCTGTAAAAACCAGCACCAAAAAACACATAGGGTGTCCAATTTTGCTCTAGCTTTTCATTTCTATAATCCAGGAAATTATACTCTAAAAGAAGGTCAGCCAAAACAAAGTTCCCTTCGAAAGAGGCTCTTCTATTTGCAGAAAATACGTCAAATGCTTCATCATCCTCTCCTTTAATACCACCAATTCCAGCTGAAATTCTATAACTCAACCCTTCATTGATATGTCTTCTGATGAAGAACTGTCCTCCGATTCCATTATTACTGAAGTCGTACTTTCTAACCACATCTCCTACATAGTTATTGAGCCCTAATTCTAGACCAATTTCTGAAACTTGACCTTTAAGGCCAATGGTAACTAACCCCAAACAAAAGATGAATGAAAGTCTTAAAAACAGTTTATCCGTATGATAGACCAGCAAGCTAGACATCCGATGAAAAATTATTTATAGTTGTGCAGTTAAAACTTGTTAAGTTAATTTCTGGCATCTAGGCCCCAGTTTAGCTTTTGTCTTAGCGTATCAAAGTATCTTGTCTCTGGAAATCTCACCAATTTTGCTTCAAATTCCTCTCTCTTAACGGTGATTTCTACAGAATCGTCTATGCTCTGAGATCGGGAGTCCAAAGAAACCATTACTTGTTTTCCTCTTCCTTCAATTTCAAATGTAATTTTTGCTCTGTCTGATAAGATAATTGGACGCACGTTGAGGTTATGAGGACAAACAGGCGTTATAATAAAGTTCTTTAGGCTTGGGTGAATAAGTGGGCCGCCACAGCTTAGTGAGTAGCCCGTTGAGCCCGTTGGCGTAGATATGATCAAACCATCTGCCCAATAAGAGTTAAGGTAATCACCATCTACATAAGTATGAACCACGATCATCGAGGATGTCTCTTTCTTAACTATTGTCATTTCATTCAATCCGAAATTGTAAGGTTCGAAAAGGCCCTGATTTGATTCAACATGGATCAAAGACCGAGATTCGATATCAAACGTTCCTGCTATTAGTTTGTCTAATGCATCTCTAACCTCATTGCGTGGCGTAGTTGACAAGAACCCTAATCTCCCTAAGTTGATGCCTACGATTGGCACCTCTGCATTTTTAGTGTATGTAATAGTGTCGAGTATTGTTCCATCTCCGCCTAGACTTAGCACGAACTCGAACTCACTCATGTCATGTTCCTTGTCGAAAGTCTTTAAGCTGTGGAGCTCAAAATCTTTTTTCGCAAGTTCTTGTTGATATTCCTGAGAAATTGAGAATTCTACTTGATGTGAATTGAGTAATCCTAGAATATCAGAAATGCAATGCTGAGCCTCTGGTCCTGTGCTCTTTCCATGAATAGCTATTTTCATTAGCCCTATTTAAATATTCAGGTACTTCATCAGAAGGTCGTACCTTTCTTTATCGTTTGTTTTGACTTCATCTTCCTGAAAACGCGCTATGATCTTGTAGCCAAATCTTTCAAGAGAAGCTGTAATATGAGAAACTTCAGTTTCGTTGATCTTCAATGTAACCCGAAGCATTGAATTATCGGACGAATCGTGATTGACGGCAACGCTGAGTATTCTAGCATTCTCACCCTCTACCAATCTAGCAATTTCGGCTAGCGAGTAATCTCTATGGTTGACCTGAAGAACTACTATGGCCCCTTGATCTTGGACGGCAGTAGAATCTGCCATTGCTTTAATGGTATCCTCAATAGCAACTACTCCTAAAAACCCTCCAGAAACATTAAGCACAGAAACCAAATGAGAATCGAAGTCCGAAGCCATTTTTAGTATATCATAAAAATGCTGATGCTCAAGAACGAAACAACCTTGATCGTCTAATTCGTACTCTCCAACCTTTTTGGATTTGTCGTTCTCCTCAAGAATGATGTCTTCTGAAATAAACCCTAAAAAATTTCCTTTTTCAATAACAGGAAGCTGGCCGGTCCTCAACTCTTCCATCCAGACAATAGCTTTTTCACCATCGTCTGTTGGTTTAAGAGGGGGAATCATATGATTGATTAAGTCTGCAGCTATCATAATTAATTGGTAAACAGGCATGTAAACATTTAAGTTCTAAGCCATTTTTATACCGTTTCAAACAATATTATAAAAACTCACCCAATTTCTCAGTATTTCAATACCGTATTGAGTTAAAACAGCTTCAGGGTGAAATTGAATTCCGCAAACCATTAAATCTCGGTTTTCCATAGCCATTATTTCATTCTGCTTGGTAGAAGCTGTTAGAGTGAAGCCTTTAGGAACGCTTTCTAAGATCAAAGAATGATATCTAACAACATCGAAATGATTTGGCAATCCTTTAAAAAGAATCTCTTCTTTGGTTCTTATAGTACTCAACTTTCCATGCATAGGTTTATGGGCTTTTACCAAATCGCTTCCTTGTAAAACCCCTATTGCCTGGTGCCCAAGACAAATCCCAAGCAATGGCAATTTCCCCAAATAATGCTCAGTTACTTTAAGCAAATGAACAGAGGATTGAGGTTTTTCGGGGCCTGGTGAAAGCACTACACCTTGAATATTTTGATTTATAAGCTCACCAAACGACTCATCATTCCTCATTACTTTTACTTCAACAGATAATTGGTTGAAATAATCAACAAGGTTATAGGTGAATGAATCGTAATTATCGAGAAGTAAGATCACACCGGTGAGATCAATTCTTTAATTGATTCGATCATATCTTTTGCAAATGGAAGTACTACATCTAGGCTAGATATCAGCTTAGGCCCTAACTCTGTAAGAAATGGGTAAAGCACTAGGTTCTCTTGCTCTTGTCCCGGTAGCTCAACCCCAAAATTATTCACCAACCAAAGTATAATACTGACTCCAATTGCCCACTTAACAATGCCTAAAATTGCTCCAGCAAATTTATCCAAGCCTCCTAAAAGTGTCATATCGAGCATTTTCTTGACCAGCTTCCCAATCATATTCACAAGAAGAATGATTGCAAGAAAAATGATAATGAATGATATGAACGGAAGTAACTGACCTAGGTCTTCAAAGTAATCGGACAGGTAAACCATACCCGTTTCCATCAATTTGAAACCTCCGATCAAAGCAAGAATGAATGCTAAGACCCCAACTATCTCCAACAATAGTCCCTTCTTGAAGCCTAAAAAAGCTCCAAATACTAAAGGAATAAGTAAGATGATATCGAGGGTTTTCACTTACTGAGTGAGCAAGGTTTTTACCATTGTTGAAATAGCGCGTCCCTCAGCTTTACCAGCCAATTCTTTGGTGGCCGCACCCATTACTTTGCCCATGTCTTGTGGTCCTGAAGCGCCAACTTTATCTATGATCTTTTCCAATTCAATTTTAAGTTCATCTTCTGTAAGTTGTTTAGGAAGGTATTTTTCGATCACTTCAGCTTCAGCGATCTCGACTGTGTAAAGATCTTCTCTACCTTGTTCTTTATAGATCTCAGCAGAATCTTTTCTTTGTTTTACGGCTTTTGCCAGCAACTTCATTTCTCCATCTGAAGACAAACCGGCTTGGCCTCCCTTCTCAGACTCCGCAAGAAGTATGGATGACTTAATAGAACGAAGTGCTTTTAAATCGTCTTTCCTTTTTTCCAACATGGCTTTTTTTATGTCGGCATCGATCTGCTGCTTGAGACTCATATGAATTATTTTTGAGAGATTTTAAATCTTTAACTTGCACACAAAGTTATGCAATAAAGGCAAATTGAATGACTAGATTAAGCGTGAACATTAATAAGGTTGCAACTCTAAGGAATGCCAGAGGAGGAAACCGTCCAAATGTTGTAGAAATAGCAAAGGATGCTGAGAGATTTGGAGCTCAAGGAATTACTATTCATCCAAGACCTGATGAAAGGCATATTACCAAAAAAGATGCATATGAATTGAAGGATGTAGTCTCTACAGAGTTCAACATTGAAGGTTATCCTGATGAAAGGTTTATGACTATCATCAAAGACCTTAGACCTGATCAGGCTACGTTGGTTCCTGATCCACCAAATGTCTTAACCTCTAACGCAGGTTGGGATACATTGGGAAGAGCAGATGAATTGAAACCCATCATAGACAAAATCAAAAACTTAGGGGTTAGAGTGTCCATTTTTGTTGAACCCGAGATAGCTATCATTAAAGGTGCAAAAGCATTGAATACCGACAGGATAGAATTATATACAGAAATGTATGCTTCAGCATATTCTAAGGATAAAGAGAAAGCAATAGCTAATTATGTTGAAGCTGCAGCCAAGGCTCATGAGTTAGGAATAGGTATCAATGCCGGGCATGACCTAGACCTTGATAACCTCAAATATCTCATCAAATCAATTCCCTATATCGATGAGGTTTCAATTGGCCATGCCCTAATTTGCGATTCTCTTTACCTAGGCCTTGAAAACACTATTCAATTATACTTGAGAGAACTTAATTTATGACAATACTCAATCACAAAATCCTTGGTGAAGGCAAGCCCTTAATTATTCTGCATGGGTTATTCGGATCTTTAGACAATTGGATGACATTAGGAAAAAAATGGTCTGAATACCACAGAGTCATTTTAGTAGACCAAAGGAATCATGGAAATTCCTTTCATGCTGATGAGTTCAATTATCAAATTTTGGCGGAAGATCTGAATCAATTAATGAATCACCTGAAGATTGATAAGGCTACTATCATTGGACACTCTATGGGTGGCAAAACAGCGATGACTTTTGCAGTTGAATTTCCCGAAAAAGTAGAAAAGTTAATCATAGCAGATATTGGCCCTAAGTCTTATCCAGTTCATCATCATGAAATTATTAAAGCCTTTTATTCAGTGCCTGTTGATAAGTTAGAGTCCCGAAAAGAAGCTGATGAAATTTTATCTAAAAGAATAGATGATTTTGGTGTAAGGCAATTCTTATTAAAAAACTTATCAAGAGAAAAATCAGGTTTTGAATGGAAAATGAACTTAGATGTGATTTCACAAAAAATTGAGGAAGTGGGTAAATCCTTAAATCAAAACGCCACTTTTGAAAAAGCCACCCTATTTATTCGAGGATCGAAATCAGATTACGTTCTAGATGAAGATATCAATATGATGCATTCTATATTTAAAAACTGCCAACTTCAAACTGTGGAAGGAGCCGGGCATTGGCTACACGCAGAAAAACCGAAAGAATTCTTTGAAGCAGTAAAACATTTCCTCAACTGATATGCAAAAAGGAACTGTCTACTTAATTCCGAATGTCATTTCTGAAGAAACTCAGGATGATGTAATTCCCAATCATGTCAAAGAGGTGATTAAGATCATTGACATCTTTTTCGTTGAAAATTTAAGAACAGCCAGAAGATATATCAGCAGTTTGAATCTGGGACTGGTTATTGAAAACCTTGATTTTCAGGTATTAGATAAAAAGACCTCTTTCGAAGAGTGCTTTGAGTTAGCTCAAGAAGCGCTTAATGGTAAGAATTTAGGCATAATTTCTGAAAGCGGATGTCCAGGAGTAGCTGACCCAGGGGCAAGACTCGTTCATATGTCTCAACAACTAGGCATCACATGCAAGCCATTGGTCGGCCCCTCATCAATTTTAATGGCCCTTATGGCATCAGGGTTCAATGGACAATCATTTGCATTTCATGGCTACCTACCTATAGATAGAAAGGAAAGACAACAAAGAATTAGAGAGTTAGAAAAGGAGTCAAAACTTAAAGATCAAACTCAAATCTTTATGGACACTCCATACAGAAATGAGGTTCTTCTGTATGACATATTAAAAGTGGCGAGAAAGGATTCTTTCTTATGTGTAGCCAGAGATATTACGGGGAAAAAGGAGTTGATCAAAACTCAATCTATCTCTAAATGGAATCCTAAAGAAATTGATATCAATAAAATTCCAACCATCTTTCTTCTTTACTCAAACTAAATGTACTAACTATTTCAGCCTTAAGCTGAAAAGTATATTTTTGCAGCCTTAAATAAATCTATATGCCATACTTATTTACTTCAGAATCTGTTTCGGAAGGACATCCAGATAAAGTTGCTGATCAAATTTCAGATGCTTTGATAGATAACTTTTTAGCGTTTGATGCAGACTCAAAAGTTGCTTGTGAGACGCTTGTAACCACAGGGCAGGTTATACTTGCTGGTGAGGTAAAGTCGAATACCTATTTAGATGTTCAAAGAATCGCTCGTGAAACTATCGAGAAGATAGGTTATACAAAGGCTGAATATCAATTCGATAGTAAGTCATGTGGTGTTCTTTCAGCTATACATGAACAATCTGAAGATATAAACAGAGGTGTAGACAGAGCTTCTAAAGAAGAACAAGGTGCCGGTGATCAGGGCATGATGTTCGGTTATGCTACTAATGAGACGGAAAACTACATGCCTTTGGCATTAGACCTATCGCATAAGATCCTTCAGGTTCTTGCAGATCTAAGAAGAGAGGATAAAGAAATAACGTACCTAAGACCAGATGCAAAATCACAGGTAACGATTGAATATTCTGATGACAATACTCCCATTAGAATCGAGGCTATAGTTGTTTCAACTCAACATGATGATTTTGATGAAGAAAATGCCATGTTGGCTAAGATCAAATCAGACATTGTTGAAATTCTGATTCCTAGAGTGAAGGCAAAGCTTCCTGATTATATTCAGAAGCTATTTAATAACGACATTAAATATCACATTAATCCTACTGGGAAGTTCGTAATTGGTGGTCCACATGGTGACACGGGACTTACTGGAAGAAAAATAATAGTTGACACCTATGGAGGTAAAGGCGCTCATGGTGGAGGCGCTTTCTCAGGAAAAGACCCGTCTAAGGTGGACCGTTCTGCTGCATATGCAACAAGACATATTGCTAAGAACCTGGTTGCGGCAGGTGTTGCCGATGAGGTTCTTGTTCAAGTTTCTTATGCAATTGGAGTTGTTGAACCAATGGGTATATATATAACTACATACGGCACAGGTAAAGTCGATATGAACGATGGGGAAATTGCTAAAACTGTCTCTGAAATTTTTGATATGAGACCATATGCGATTGAATCAAGATTGAACCTGAGAACACCAATGTATTCTGAAACAGCCGCTTACGGCCATATGGGGAGAAAAAACCAAATTGTTAAAAAGACTTTCATTAATTCAAGTAATCAACCTCAAGAATTCGATGTTGAGCTTTTCACATGGGAAAAACTAGACTATGTAGAGAAAGTCAGAGAAGCTTTTGGGCTATAAGACAAAAATTTGAGCATAAAAAAAAGCCTCCAATATGGAGGCTTTTTTTATGCCTTATTATAATCAATGAGTAGTTATCTTCTCTTTATGTTTTTTAATCTGCCTTCTGAGAGCTTCTGTACAATGATCAGTTGCGGCTTCAAAAGAACCGTTGGTTTTAGTTGCGAATAGCTGTTCCCCTGGAACATTCAATTTGATCTCTACCGTTTTGTTCTGCACTCCTTCATTATTCAACCTTAATATTACTTCAGCATCGATAGTTCTATCATAAAAGGTATCTAGTTTGTCTAATTTACTTTGAATAAAATCGATCAACTTGTCGTCTGCATCGAAGTGGAGTGATTGAACTTGTACTTTCATGGTAATAATTTTTAAGGGTTAAACTTACGCCTTTGGATGAGCCTGATCGAAAACAGATTTCAGCTTGTCCAAAGAGTTATGTGTATAAACTTGTGTTGCCGCCAAACTACTATGACCCAACAAATCTTTCACCGCATTCAGGTCGGCACCTTTGTTCAATAAGTGGGTGGCAAAAGTATGACGTAGAGCATGAGGACTTTTCTTGTCTAATGACTGAACCTGAGAAAGATATTTCTTCACTGTTCTGTAGATCATCATCGGATATGCTTGCCCTCCATATTTATTAACGATTAAATATGAACTTTGATCATGTGGAAATACATGATTTTTCTCAGTTATATAATTTTTTAACAATTCGTTAAGACTTCTTGATACGGGTATAATCCTTTCCTTGTTTCTCTTTCCTAAGACTTTTATTGTCGACTCCATTGGATGAAAATCTTTTATTTTCAATCCAATTAATTCAGAAAGCCTAATCCCAGTACCATAAAGCAATTCGAGAATGATCTGTTCCATGATTCCATTAAAGGATTTTTCAAATTCTACACTATTGAGAAAATCTAAAAACTCAATCTCATTAGCAAATCCAGGAAGGTCCTTTTTGATCTTTAAAGATTTAATCTTAGAAGTTGGGTCCCTGTTAATTTCCTCCCTTTTAAGCAGAAACTTATAAAAGGATCTCAAAGAAGCGATCTTACGATTAACACTTCTGGACGAAATTCCTGAATCCATTAATGATAGAATCCAAGACCTCACCATAAGTTGTGATGCTTCAACTAATTCTTTCGTCTGAAATTTCTCTTGGCAATAATGCTCGAATTGAGCTAAGTCGTTCTGGTAGGATTTTACCGTGTGCTGGCTATACCTTTTTTCGAACGATATGTATCTTAGAAAGGAGTTAACCATGTTAGCACTGCGTCATTTACACCCAGTACTAACATAGTAATTTATCTACTCTAAAGAAATGTATTAGTAGTTTTCTTTAGCGTACATTTTCTGCTTATAAGCAGCTTTGATTTTCTCTGTTCTTTTTGAAACAGAAGGTTTTTCATACTGACCTCTAGATCTTAATTCTCTAAGAACTCCTGTTCTTTCGAACTTCTTCTTAAAACGCTTTAGCGCCTTGTCAATTGATTCGTTCTCTTTTACGTTTATTACGATCATTTTGTATTACACCTCCTTTCGTTTCGGGGTGCAAAGATATGGAAATAGATCTATATCAATAATTTATTTAAAAACTATTTCAGTATTGATCTGGAAATCACCAACTTCTGTATTTCTGAGGTGCCTTCTCCTATGGTACAAAGCTTAGAATCTCTGTAATATTTTTCCACAGGATAATCCTTGGTATAGCCATAGCCTCCAAAAATTTGTACCGCCTCATTTGAAAATGAAACTGCGCATTCAGAGGCATAATACTTGGCCATAGCCGACTCCTTAGTTACTGGCTTTCCTTCATTCTTAAGCTGGGCAGCCCGATATGTCAGCAATTTGGCGCTTTCTAATTGAGTTGCCATGTCCGCCAGTTTAAAGGAAATACCTTGGAAATTAAATATCGGTTGGTTGAATTGCTCACGTTCTTGTGAATATTGAAGTGCAGCCTCAAAAGCCCCTTCAGCAATACCTAAACTAAGAGCGGCAATTGAAATTCTACCACCATCTAAGATCTTCATTGCTTGAATAAAACCTTCACCAACTTTACCTAACATATTGGTTTCAGGAATTCTGCACTCTTCAAAGATCATTTCTGCGGTCTCGGAAGTTCTCATACCGAGCTTATCTTCTTTCTTTCCCCCTTTAAAGCCTTTCATACCTCTTTCAACAACAAAGGCGGTCATTCCGTGAGAATCTCCAACCTCTCCAGTTCTTGCAATTACAACAGCAATGTCTCCTGATCTACCGTGTGTGATCCAATTCTTGGTCCCGTTAAGTACCCAGTCTGACCCATCTTTCTTGGCTGTAGTTTTCATGTTACCAGCATCAGACCCTGTGTTAGGCTCCGTTAATCCCCAAGCGCCAATCCACTCCGCTGAAGCCAACTTAGGTAACCATCTCTTTTTTTGCTCGTCATTTCCGAACTGCATAATATGACCCGTGCAAAGTGAATTATGAGCAGCTACTGACAATCCAATACCTGGATCGAGTTTAGCAACTTCCGAAACAGTAGTGATGTATTCATCATAGGTAAACCCTGACCCACCATATTCTTGAGGAACTAAAACCCCCATTAAGCCAAGTTCTCCAAATTTCTTGAAGATATGGACAGGAAATTCTTGCTTATCATCCCATTCATTCCTGTAAGGAGTAATTTCCTTTTCTCCAAAATCCTTGATCATATCAGCGATCATTTGCTGATTCTCATTCAATTCGAAATCCATCTCTATTATTGTTTGTCGAAAATTACCAAATTCACTCTACCAAACAAACGCTCGTTAGGCAAATAGGTTTAACGAGTTTTTGGTTGTAATCAACTGCTGATTTATATCATTCGACTAAATTGCCTTCCGCTAGTAACTGATGACACTACCTTTGAGAAAAAAAGAGATGAAAAAACTATTGATCACCGGGGGGGCCGGATTTATTGGAAGCCATGTGGTAAGACTCTTTGTCAATAAATATTCTGAGTATCAGATCTTCAATTTAGATTCACTTACCTACGCCGGTAATTTAGAGAATCTTAAAGACGTTGAGAAACTTTCAAACTACACCTTTATTATGGGTGATATTACTGATGAGCAGTTTATAAATCAACTCTTCGAGGAGCATCAATTCGAAGGAGTAATTCATTTAGCAGCTGAGTCACATGTTGACAGATCAATTACTGATCCTCTAGCTTTCGTGAAAACAAACATCCTTGGAACTGTCAATCTCCTAAATGCAGCCAAAAAGCAATGGACAGGTCAAATAACTGATAAAGTGTTCTATCATATTTCGACAGATGAAGTTTATGGTTCTTTAGGAGCTACTGGGTTTTTTCTAGAATCGACAGCTTATGATCCTAAGTCTCCGTATTCGGCATCAAAAGCAAGTTCAGATCATTTTGTAAGAGCTTATGCAAATACCTATGATCTTCCAGTGGTGATTTCTAATTGTTCTAATAATTATGGGCCCAATCAGTTTCCTGAAAAGTTGCTTCCTCTATGTATACATAACATTAAAAATAAGAAGCCTCTGCCTATTTATGGAAAAGGAGACAATATCAGAGATTGGCTCTACGTAGTTGATCATGCTCGAGCTATTGATGTCATCTATCATCAAGGCAAAAAAGGGGAAACTTATAATATCGGTGGATTCAACGAATGGAAAAACCTAGACATTGTAGAGCTGCTTTGCGACATAATGGATCGTAAACTAGGCAAGAAAGAAGGTGAGTCAAGAGAGCTAATTACGTTTGTGAAAGACAGAGCAGGCCATGATATGCGATATGCCATTGATGCTTCTAAGATCAAAGTCGAATTGGGTTGGGAACCTTCGCTTCAGTTTGAAGAAGGACTCGAAAAAACTGTAGATTGGTACCTTGAGAATACAGAATGGTTATCGAATGTAACTTCAGGTGACTATCAGAAATATTACCAAAATCAATATAAACTATGAAAGGAATCATTTTAGCAGGCGGATCAGGAACAAGACTTTATCCACTTACCTATTCAGTAAGTAAACAGTTGATGCCGGTTTATGATAAACCCATGATCTACTACCCCCTTTCAATTTTAATGCTGTCGGGTATTAGAGAGATTCTCATCATCTCTACCCCACATGACCTGCCTAATTTTAAAATGCTTTTAGGCGATGGTAGTAGAATTGGATGTTCGTTCAGCTATGCTGAACAACCTAATCCTGAAGGTCTAGCCCAAGCATTCACGATTGGTGAAGAATTTATTGGAAACGATAAGGTTGCACTAATTCTAGGAGACAATATTTTTTATGGTTCCGGCCTACCGAAATTACTTAAAGAAAATGCTGATCCTGATGGAGGTATTGTTTATGCATATCGAGTCAATGACCCTGAAAGGTATGGTGTTGTAGAATTCGATGATGAAATGAACGCCCTATCAATTGAAGAGAAACCTGAGAATCCTAAATCAAACTGGGCAGTTCCAGGCATATATTTCTATGATAATCAGGTGGTAGAGATCGCTAAAAATCTAAAGCCAAGTCCAAGAGGCGAATTAGAGATTACAGACGTGAACAAAACTTATTTAGAAATGGGCAAGCTCAAAGTCAGCACCATGGACAGAGGTACAGCTTGGTTAGATACAGGAACTATTGATTCTTTGATGCAAGCAGGTCAGTTCGTCCAAATCTTGGAAAAAAGACAAGGAATCAAGATCAGTTGTATTGAAGAAATCGCTTATCAAAAAGGATATATCAATGCAGGCCAGTTAGCTGAAATCGCTAAACCGTTAGAAAAATCAGGTTACGGTAAGTACTTAATGAATATCTTGAAAAACTAGATCACTCGTTAAATAAGACGGTGAGAACGACTTCTGTAACCGCAATAAGAGTTTCCTTACTTATGATTTCCATATTGTCTTTCTGCCTATGGTGATATGGTCCAAAATCATTTTCACCTTTTCTGTAATCGATAATATCGATCATTGGAATGCGAGCATTTTTATTCACAAAAACATGATCATCTACGAATCCTAAACTAAGACCCTGTTCTTTGATAAATAGGTCTTGGTGTCCTAAAGAATGAGCAATATCCCATGTACGTGTCAGAACTCTCTGTGCATTCTGTTGAGAGACACCATCGTATAAGAACGTTGCATCTTCAGCGCCAACCATATCTAGTAATATTCCATAGAATGCAGAGTAATTAGCGCGATGCTTATTTTTGCTCCAGTATTGGGATCCAAGACAATACCAACTTTCTTTATCGTATTCTCTAGGATCGATATTGCCTGAGCTGGTAATAGGCTCTCCCCAATCTTCACCATCAAATAAGATGATGTCTACACCAACTGATGGTGAATCTTGCGAGATCACTCTTGCTACTTCAAGTAAGACCGCCACTCCACTTGCGCCATCGTTAGCTCCGTCTATAGGTTGAGATTGGTCTACTTCATCTTTATCAGCAAAAGGACGAGTATCCCAATGGGCGGCCAATAATATTCTCTTTTTAACACTCGGATTAAATGAAGCAATTATATTCTTAAGCTGAACCTCTGTTCCATCATACACACGGTCTTTAAATTCTTGAACAGTGACATTAGCACCATAGCTTTCAAATTTTCGAACATACCAATCAGCGGCCTTTTTGTGTTCCTCAGTATTCGGGACCCTAGGTCCAAAATCTACCTGTTGCTTTACAAAAGAATAAACGGAATCGGCATTTGCGATTGGTGCCTTTTTTAGATCGAGCTGTGCACTAGAATTGGAAGAATTACTACCAGATTCTGAGCAAGAAAAAATTAAACTAAAGGCTAAAACAGATAAGATTACTTTGCAATACTTCATAATCAGTGTTAATTACTCAAAAATAGATTCATTTATCTAGAACTACGAATGAATCAAGTTTTTGATATAAAATAAAAATCCGCTAATTTTGCAGCACTTAATGGTAATTTTCCAGAGGGGACATAAAGTCCCCTCTTTCATTGTTAAGCATGCAGGAACTAACAGACAAAATAAAACGCCTAGCCGAGACGCATCTAAAAGATGAGAGTTTCTTTATAGTAGATGTTATATCTAAGGGCGTCTCTGGTAAAACAAAGTTCTTGATCTTGTTAGATGGAGATAAGGGAGTTAACATTGACGATTGTGCTGATTTAAGCAGAAAGCTTGCAGGAGAGATAGAGTTAGAAGACCTAATCGATTTTGCATATGTGTTGGAAGTATCTTCCCCTGGGTTAGATCATCCAATATCATCAAAGCGTCAGTATATAAAGAATATCGAAAGAAGACTTAAGGTCAAGCTTTCCTCAGAAACCATAGTTGAAGGTCAACTAAGATCGGTTTCGGAAGATGAGATTGTTTTGGCTACCGAGAAGAAGGTAGATAAAAAGAAAGTGATTGAAGAAACATCAATTCCTTTCTCAGATATAGAAAAAGCTAATGTGTTAGTGTCATTTAAGTAGAAAAAATGGACAGTGGAATATTAATTGAGTCGTTTGCAGATTTTGCGAAACAAAAAAATGTTGATCGACCAACAATGATTAGGATTCTGGAAGATGTTTTCAGAACAATGATCAGAAAGAAATTTGAGGTTGATGACAACTTCGATATTATCATTAACGCAGACAAAGGAGACCTCGAAATCTGGAGGTTCAGAGAAATCGTAGACGATAACTCAGAAGATATTTGGGACTATGACAAAATCAGTCTTACTGACGCAAGAAAAATAGAACCTGACTTTGAAATAGGAGAAGAAGTTGCAGAAGAGATCAAATTAGAAGATTTCGGCCGTAGAGCAGTTATGACTGCGCGTCAAACTTTGATCCAAAGAATCAAAGACTTAGAAAAAGATATTCTATACCAGAAATACAAAGATCTAGTTGGCGAAATCATTTCTGCTGAAGTTTACCAGATCTTAGGCAGAGAAGTTCTGTTAGTAGATGGAGAAGGAAACGAGTTATCTCTTCCTAAATATGAGCAGATCTCAAAAGATAGATTCAGAAAAGGCGACAGTGTAAGAGCTATAGTTGATCGTGTAGAAATGATCAATGGTAATCCTAAAATTATTCTTTCCAGAACTTCTGGCGAATTCCTTGAGAGACTTTTCGAAAGTGAAGTTCCAGAAGTGTTCGATGGGCTAATTACTATTAAGAAGGTAGTTCGTGAGCCTGGCGAAAGGGCAAAAGTTGCAGTTGAGTCATACGATGATAGAATTGATCCAGTTGGAGCTTGTGTAGGAATGAAAGGATCTAGAATCCATTCTATTGTAAGGGAACTACAGAATGAAAACATCGATGTGATCAACTTCACGGATAATATGGAACTTTACATTGCTAGAGCCTTAAGCCCAGCTAAGATCTCGAGCATGAAGATACTAGAAGACGATGGAAGAGTTTCTGTATATCTAAAGCCAGATCAAGTTTCATTAGCGATTGGAAAAGGCGGTCAGAACATCAAACTAGCTTCTAAATTAGTCGGATACGAGATAGATGTGTTCAGAGAGTTAAGTGACTACGAAGAGGAAGACGTAGATCTTGATGAGTTCACTGACGAAATTGACGCGTGGATCATTGATGAATTAAAAAGAATCGGTTTAGATACTGCTAAAAGTGTTTTAGCACTAGCTTCTGAAGACATTGTTCGAAGAACAGAATTAGAAGAAGAGACTGTTAAACACCTATTCGAAATTCTAAATAGAGAATTCGAACAAGAGTAGAATTTTTAATAACCTTAAAAAGAGGGATATTTGAGTATGTCTGAAGAAAAAATGATGAGGCTGAGCCAAGTGGCGAGAAAGTTAAACGTTGGTAGAAATACCATAGTAGACTTCCTTTCTGCCAAGAGCTTTTCTGTAGATAGCAGCCCGAATGCCAAGATCTCTGGTGAGCAATATGATATGTTAGCCAAAGAATTTGCAGCATCGGCTCACGAAAAAGAAGAAGCGTCTCATCTAACCATAGGAACAAAGCATGTCGAAGACATGGTTATAGATTCCAGTGGTGTTACTGAACCTCAGAAAGAAGAGCCTAAAAAAGAGGAAAGTGCTCCTGTTAAAAAGGAAGCTGAACCAAAAGAAGAAGCCCCGAAAATTGAAGAGCCGAAGGCTGATGAACCTAAAGAAACGCCTCAGGCGGAAGAGATAAAGGAAGAGGCTCCAAAAGAGGAAAAACCAGCTGAAAAAGAACCAGCGAAAAAAGAATCTGAGGAGGAAGCAAAAGAAGAGAAAAAGTCTGGGTTGAAGGTTTTAGGCAAAATTGACCTTGATAAGGACAAGAAGAAAAAAGAACCCTCAGATAAGAAAGAGGTTGAAGAGCCAAAGAAAGAAGAAGCTAAAAAAGAAGAGAAAAAGCCTGAGCCTAAGGAAGAGTTGAAGGAAGAAGGGCCAAAAGAGCCTGAAAGTGTAAAAGCAAAGGCGGATTCGTTAAGAGGACTGAAAGTTGTCGGTAAGATTGAGCTTCCAAAGGACAAGCCTAAAAAGGCTACGGACGACAAAAAAGATAATAAACCTGGCGATCATAGAGGTAAAAGACCTCGTAAAAGAATTCAACAAACTAAGGTTGAAAGATCTCCTAAAGGTGCTAATGACAATAGGCGCGGTGCCCCCCAAAGAGGTGGTGGTAACAGACATAAGCCTAAAGAAGAGCTTACCGATAAAGAGATACAAGATCAGATCAAAGAAACTCTGGCACGCCTAAGCGGTGGCGGAGGTAAAGGCGGAGGGAAAAGCCGAGCTAAATACCGAAAAGAGAAAAGAAGTGCTATTGCTGAAGCGGCTGAAGAAGAAATGATGAAGCAGCAGGAGGATAGCAAAACACTAAAAGTTACTGAGTTTATCTCTGCAAGTGACTTAGCGAGTTTGATGAATGTGTCTGTCAATGAAGTCATTTCTACTTGTATGTCTTTGGGCATGTTTGTTTCAATCAACCAAAGACTTGATGCGGAGGCCATCACCATTATTGCTGACGAATTTGGATATGATACTCAGTTCACATCTGCCGATGATGAAGTAGATATTGTGGAGTCAGTAGATGCGGATGAAGATCTTCTTGATAGAGCCCCTATTGTTACCATAATGGGTCACGTTGACCATGGTAAGACTTCTTTGCTAGATTATATTCGACAAGCGAATGTAACAGCTGGTGAAGCCGGAGGGATAACTCAGCATATTGGTGCATATGATGTAATGACCAAAAATGAAAAGCGTGTAGCTTTCTTAGATACACCAGGTCACGAAGCCTTTACTGCAATGCGTGCTCGTGGAGCAAAGATCACAGACGTTGCCATTATTGTAGTAGCTGCTGACGATAATGTTATGCCTCAGACAAAAGAGGCTATCAATCACGCTCAGGTTGCTGAAGTGCCGATCGTTATAGCAATCAACAAAATAGATAAACCAACAGCTAATCCTGACAAGATCAAGGAAGAACTATCTCAAATGAACATTCTAGTTGAAGATTGGGGTGGTAAGTACCAGTGTCAAGAAGTATCTGCCAAAACTGGCCAAGGTGTAGATGAGCTGTTAGAAAAAGTATTGCTAGAAGCTGAAATGCTAGAACTAAAAGCTAACCCTAACAAACCAGGTGTTGGAACTGTCGTTGAAGCTTCATTAGATAAAGGAAGAGGTTATTTAGCTACCCTTATGGTTCAATCTGGAACTATGAAAATTGGAGATGTTGTTCTTGCCGGGCCTCATTATGGCAAGGTTAAAGCAATGTTTGACCATAGAGGTAACAGGCTTGACAAAGTTGGCCCAGCAACACCAGTTCAAATGCTTGGCTTAGATGGTGCTCCTCAAGCAGGTGACAAGTTCAACGTTATGTCTTCCGATAGAGAAGCTCGAGATATTGCTAATAAACGCGAGCAGATACTTAGAGAACAGAGCGTAAGAACTAAGAAACATATCACACTAGACGAGATCGGTAGACGTCTTGCAGTTGGTAACTTCAAAGAACTGAATGTTATTGTCAAAGGTGACGTGGATGGATCTGTAGAGGCATTGAGTGATTCATTGCTAAAACTTTCAACAGAAGAAGTTCAGGTAAATATCATTCACAAAGGTGTTGGTCAGATCTCAGAATCTGACGTGCTTTTAGCTTCCGCCTCTGATGCCGTTATCCTAGGTTTCCAAGTAAGACCTTCAGGCGGTGCCAGAAGAATTGCAGAAACTGAAGAAATCGAAATCAGACTTTACTCTATCATCTATGATGCCATCAACGAGATCAAGGATGCAATGGAAGGTCTGCTTGAACCAACCCAGAAAGAAATCATCACAGGTAATATTGAAGTGAGAGAAATCTTCAAGATTTCTAAGATTGGTACGGTAGCGGGTTGTTATGTAACCGATGGTTATGTTAAGAGACAAAATCAGATCCGTTTGATCAGAGATGGTATTGTAACTTACACTGGTGATATCGGTCAATTGAAACGTTTCAAAGATGATGTGAATGAAGTAAAATCCGGATACGAATGTGGTATCAGTATTAAGAACTTCAATGACATTAAGGAAGGTGACATTATTGAAGGATTCGAAATTCAAGAAGTGAAAAGAACGCTTTAATCTTTCAAAAACTTAAATTTGACCCTGATTTCTGTTAAAAAGAAATCAGGGTTTTTTATGGGTATTATTCTAATCCTCGCTTCGATACTAACTTTAGGAACAGTCTTAGGCCTTTACAGACCATTCTGGGTATTATGGTGGTTTGAAACCAAGAATAGACTGAAGGTTTTAATCATTTACGGCCTACTCAGCTTAATATTCTGGAGCCTATATCTTTTCACATAAAAGAACTTTCTTACCCTTCTTGTCCATTGTGGCAAAGATATACTGGTCACCACCTTCTTGGATCCCAGTCTTTCTCCTGATTTCATCAACTGTAGCAGGATAGTTTCTTACGGCAATGTTGGCTTTGAATTCGTGGAGATCCTTTTTTAATTTCTTCTTACTAAGAGAAAGCTCTTTCAATACCTTGAAGCTTCTGCCCGGAAAATTTGAGATGAAATCCTCACTTGTATATAAATGTGAATTGGCTTCGAGTTTCTTTAGGCCATAATAATATCCAATAGATTTGAACCCGCCTGCCTTTAAAATTGAAGCATTAGGTTCATAAAGGAAATTAGACACCTCTGAAGTGTCAATTTCTAATGACACTTCTTCTGAAAAAGTGAAGTCAAATAAATGAACCTCTTGCCCCCCTAAATTAATGGTCTTCAATATTGGCTCTTCAGTAATTTGAGGTTTAAGAATTAATAATAACTCCTTGACTTCATTCTTAACAGATACAACGTGGACTTCAGAAACATTATCTATGTCATGCAGTACCTTTTTAATGTCGAGCAAAGGCGAGACTTTAATCATGACCTGCTTCGCTACACTCAATAACGAATTTTGCAAGTCCACCACATTGGGACTATAGTATTCCAGAAAAACAACCTTAGCATTTTCCTCATCACGTCTTGCAGGATCTAAATAGATAAAATCCACGGGTTCAGAGTCTTTCAAATATTGTTCCGCTGTACTGCAAATAGACCTTATCGAAGAGTCAAGCAATATAAAGTTCTGTTTTACAATCTGATGCAGCACCTCATTTATTTCAACATGAGTCACTTTATCAAATCTTTTAGAGAAATAGTAAGTGTCTACCCCAAAACCACCCGTAAGATCGATCATGCTCTTTCCAGAGACTAAATGAGCTTTATACTCAGCAGTTATTTGAGAGGAGCTTTGTTCAATAGAAAGTGGCTTAGGCCAAATAATACCTTCTTTTGAATACCAGTCGGAGAGCTTGTTCTTAGCTTTTTTTCTAGATACGACCTGATCCACAATTGCGGACATATCCCATTCTGGAAATTGATTTGCCCTAAGCATGAGCTTAGACGGAGAGTCATTTTCATGATCCCTAATAAACTGTTGTATCCGTGGATCTAAAAGCCTTTCGATCAAATGTTGCTAAGTTGTTTTTGAAGATACTCAACGATCTGAACAGCATTTGTGGCGGCTCCTTTTCTGAGGTTGTCAGCCACTATCCACATGTTTAATGTATTGGCCTGGCTTTCATCTCTTCTCAACCTGCCTACAAAAACCTCGTCTTTCTTATGGGCAGTCAAAGGCATTGGGTAAATATTATTTACAGGGTCATCTTGTACAATAATACCTTCGGTATTTTCTAATAAATTTCTTACCTCGGCTATGTCAAAATCTTCCTTAAACTCTACATTTACAGACTCTGAATGACCACCCATAGTCGGTATTCTAACTGTAGTGGCTGTTACAGCAATAGAATCATCATTGAAGATCTTCTTAGTTTCATTAATCATCTTCATCTCTTCCTTTGTATAGCCATTATCCTGGAATATATCGATGTGAGGAAGCACATTCATATCGATCTTGTGCGGATAGCACATTTCAGCAACCTTGCCCTCTCGTTCATTCATCATCTGATCGACCGCTGCTTTTCCTGAACCTGTAACAGATTGGTAAGTCGATACTACTACCCTTTTGATTCCATATCTGTTTCTGAGTGGTTCTAATGCAGCAACCATCTGAATAGTTGAGCAATTCGGATTGGCAATGATCTTATCTTTATCAGTAAGAATACTAGCATTGATCTCAGGAACGATCAATTTATGATCCGGACTCATTCGCCAAGCAGAGGAGTTATCAACCACTGTCGTCCCTACTTCTGCAAACTTAGGCGCCCATTCCAGTGAAGTAGCTCCACCTGCTGAAAAAATTGCGAAGTCGGGAGCTTGGGCTACAGCTTCTTCTAGCGTAATAATGGTATACTCTTTACCCTTAAACTCCTTCTTTTTTCCAGCTGACCTTACCGAAGCAACAAGTAAAAGATCATCGAATTGAACATTACGTTCTTCTAACACTTCAAGTATTTCTCCACCCACCAATCCGGTAGCTCCAACTACTGCAATCTTCATAACATCAATTAGTTAACTCTTAGCTATTGCCAAAAACTCAGCAAATTTAGTATTTTAGTAGAACCACACACACAATAAAATGAAATACTGTTTACTATTATTGGCACTTCTAAGTGCGCAATTTGTCTTTGGGCAAATCCAAACATTCCCCAATAACGAAGGCTTCGAAAATGACTTTACAGTTGGCGATAATGTAGAATTCATCAGCCACTGGAAAGGCAATGAAGTGTCTACAAACAGGCGAATTTATCAAGGTTCAGATGCCAGAAATGGCTCAGCCTCATTAAATATAATTCCTATCTCATCCTTTTCGGGTGAGGTTTTGATCTCTTTAGACCTGACAGGAATTAATAAGCCGACAATCAAATTCTACGCTTACTCTAAACAAAATGGTTCTGCTAGTTCGGATAGACCTGTTTTGCTAAGTTTTTCAACCTCAATAGATGGTGGAGATAATTTTCTAGACAATGTGAGTATTGGAGATGAGACAACCTTCCCGAACGACAACAACACGAGTTTTACAGAATATGAATACGAGCTACCTAATACAGCAGCGGGAAAAACGAATGTCATTGTAAAATTCACCGCTGCTAGAGGCAATGGTTCAGGTTCTTCGGCAGAACTGGTCATGGATGATTTTAGTATCGTTGAACAAGTTTTACCATTAGCTATCAGTAGTGTTTCTGCCCCAGACGCCAATACGGTACAGATCACTTTCAATCAAAGTGTTGACCAAACAACTGCTGAAAACGCAGCAAACTATACAATTGATAATGGCATTTCTATAAACAGTGCTACAAGAAGCGCTAACAATGTGGTAACTCTGACGACTTCAGCCATGCCTAATAATAACTATCAATTGACAATTAATGGCGTTGAAGATGAGGCTTCCAATACCCCTGCGAATAATTTACAAGACAATTTTAGCTACATAGAAGCGCTAGCCATTGAAAGTATCACTGTTCAAAATGAGAATTCCATTTTGGTAGATTTTAACCTCGATCTGGAAGAAACCTCAGCCGAAACACTTGGCAATTATTCTGTAAACAATTCTATCGGGAACCCAACTTCTGCCTCTTTGGGAGCTGTAAATTCAGATCAGGTTGCGCTAACATTCGCTAGTCCTTTTGTTGCAAACACCTATGAAGTAACTGTCAATAATGTAACTGATGAATCTACGCTATCTGTTGCAGCGAACTTAACGGATAACTATGATTACATACCATTAGAAATTGACAATATCACAGTTACTTCGGCTACCACGATAGACCTAGACTTTAATCAAGATCTAGAAACTACCTCTGCTGAAACAGAAAGCAATTACATTATCAATTTTGGTCGAGGTATTCCCACAAGTGCTGTACAAAGTGGTAATAATGCTTCCATTATTACACTCACTATATCAAATCCTTTAGTGAACAATACTTATGAGATAACTATCAATAATGTCACTAATACAAATGGAAATGCTACAACTTCGGGTCTAACGACAAATGCTCAATTCGAAGTAGCTACTTCAAGAAGACAAATTGTGATCAATGAGATCTTTGCCGACCCAAGTGGCACCAACGATCCTGATCCATTAGTACTCCCTACTGATGAATTTGTAGAGCTTTACAATACAACTTCAGAGGCGATAGATCTTACAGACTTTAAACTCTCTGAAGGCGTAATTGGCAATTTTGTACTTGACCCAAACAGCTTTGTCATATTAACCAGTACTTCTGATGTTGCTAATTATCAGTCGTTTGGCGATGTGATAGGTGTATCATCTTGGAACATATTAACTAACGGAGGCGAACAACTCATTCTTCGAGACAATCTAGGAAATCAAGTAGATAGTTTATCCTATGATCTCACTTGGTATCAAGACGTAAAAAAAGAAGACGGTGGCTGGACACTTGAGCAGATCAACCCTGAGCAGATCTGCAGCGATGAAAATAACTGGCGAGCGTCCGTCAGCAGTTCAGGAGGCACACCAGGTACTAAAAACTCAGTTTACAACAATTCCCCAGATATCACAGGGCCAAATATTTCAGCGATCAATGTCAATTCTCCCACTCAGATCACAGTAATTTTTGATGAGATCATTGATAACAGTTCTGTAGCCAGCGTAAACTTTAGTTTAGAAAACGGGCTGACGGTCAGTAACGCTAGTCTTAACCTTCCTTACGGTAAAAGTATTACCCTAACTCTGAGTTCTGCTATGACTTCTGGCACGATCTATAATCTAACCATCTCGAACTTAAAAGACTGTGTTGGTAATGCTATTAATGGAAATAGGGAGTCCTATTTATTCGATAATGAATCTCCAGTTTTTGAAAGATTCATTTTTAAAACAGAAGCCCAATTGGACATTATATTTGATGAAGAAGTTGAAGAAACGGTCGCTGAAACTGAATCATACTTTAACATCGATCAGCATATTGGAAGCCCGAAAAGAGCCACTCTAAATTCTGATAACAGAAAACGAATTTCACTTGAATTAGATTCGAGTCTTTCAGAGGCTCGGAATTTCACTTTAAGTTATCAAAACCTCACCGATACCCTCGGCAATACAGTAGCTTTAAGTAATGAGAGTTTTGTTTTCAAGAATCAATTGGACACAATTATTGTCATTTCTAGCCAATTGTTAGACATTTCTTTTGATGAGGATCTTGATGAAACAAGTGTTGAAACAATCGCTAATTATATTGTTGATGACGGACTAGGGAATCCAATTAGTGCTTCACTTGACGGTACAAACCCAAGACTAGTTCATTTAGTATTTGACGGATCTTTCCCAGAAAACTCAACTACTGAGATTCAATTTGAAAATATTAAAGATGCCTCTCTTAATTATCTCCAAGCCCTGAACACTGATTTTACATATGATACTGACGATCCTGATGTTGATTCCGTGATAGTGGTAGATGAAAATTCAATTAGAATTTATTTTGACGAAAGACTGGATGAAACTAGTGCTGAGACCATTAATAACTATTCGGTTGATAATGGTCATGGTACACCTGCTTCAGCAACGCTCCAATCCAATGCTACTTCCGTCATCCTAGACTTTGCAATAGACTTTAAGCAAGAAATTGAAAATAGTCTCACATTAACGGCTATCGAAGACTTGTCAGGAAATGCCATTTCAAACAATAGAAATTATGATTTTACCTTTGATAGCCTTCCACCTAGACTTCTAGGAATCGACTTGATTAACCCAACCGATCTTTTACTAGCGTTTTCAGAAGAACTGATTGAATCTTTTGCTGAAGATGTATTTAACTATTCTGTTGACAATGGTATCGGAAATCCGGTGTCAGCAGTGAGATCTGAAGAAAATAGAAGCATCGTAAGATTGACTTTTGCAGATCTAGGAAACAATCCAGTAAATACACTTACCATTAGAAATATAGTTGACCTCTTTTCAAATAATTTGGTAACCAGCTTGCAAAGCACCTTTTCGACCCAAACACCAGAATTAGGAACTTTTTCCATTTTATCCGACACAAGTATTCTTCTCCAATTCACGAAAAAACTCACTCAAGCCTCAGCTGAAGAGGTTGAAAATTATAGGTTCGATAGCGAAATCGGTACGTTTAGCCTTGATCAGGATAACTCGGACCCTTCTTTGGTTACTGTCTTTCTAACAACACGACTAGTTGAAGGAGAGGATTATATCTTGAACGTAAATCATTTAGAAGACCTTGATGGCAATATTCTGGAATCAACCACTTTCGACTTTGTCTACTCAGATTTCATTACTCAGATAAGCATTGTAAACGCCAACACTTTAGAATTACAATTTGAGAAGAACCTTGCAGAACTAACTGCCGAAAATACTTCAAACTTTATACTTGAAGGTGGAATAGGGAATCCTTTAACCTCTGTAGTTAATAGCGAGGACGCCTCTGTCCTGACCTTGTTCTTTAAAAATGCCTTAACAGAAGCTAAATCCTATGAGCTTTTAGTTCAAAACTTAACCGACTTTTTTGGCAACTTAATTCCAGCAAGCAGAAACATAATAGATTTTGACGTAAGTGCCCCGATCGTTATTTCTATAAATTCAACTTTCGAGAATGAGATCCAAGTTAAATTCAATGAGCGAGTTGATAGAGCAACTGCTACTAGCTTAAATCATTACTCTTTGAACAATGGAGTAGGTCAACCCACTAGTATTACCTTGTCAACTGACGCAAGAACTGTCACTTTAACATTTACAAACACCTTAATAGATGCCCAGCTCTATTCACTTACTCTGGATAGAATTGAAGACCTTCACGGAAATGCAATTAGCCTTGATAGCATTAACTTTACCTTCGAATCGCTCGTTAAACCGGCATTCCGAGATATCGTCATCAATGAAGTGTATTTTGATAATGAGCTTTCAGCCCAAATCCCCAATTATGAATTCATTGAGCTATTCAACCGTAGTGATGCTGATATAGAAGTCAGAAATTTTGCAGTCACAGATAAAAGCGATACTGCCTATCTCCCTCGTTTTTTAATGTCTACAGGTGATCATCTGACACTTTCTACTGGAAGTGGAGAGATTGAATTCGATGAATACGGGAATACATTGGGGATAACCAATTTCCCTTCATTAGCCAATAGTGGTGAAACTATTTTTTTGCTAGACAGAGACCTTAATGTCATAGATTCTATACAATACACTACTGCCTTCTACAATGACGAGACCAAAGAAGATGGTGGATTTACCGTTGAATTGATCAATCCTAACATGCCATGCTTCGATATCACTAATTATGCAGCTTCTACTAACCCCGGTGGAGGAACACCCGGAGCTCAAAATTCGGTATATGATATCTCGGAAGACATAACCTCACCTAGCATATCGAATTTAGAAGTGATTTCGGAAACACAGCTACTTCTTACTTTTTCAGAAGCTATGGACATAAGCACTTTAGACATAGCAAATTTTTCAACTTCAGGGCCTGAAGCTATCGTTACAATTACAACAAATGATGCTTTTGGTACTTCGGTAAGTATTAGCCTATCTGCTGAATTCCCGTTAGGAGCTGAACAAACACTTAACATCAGCAATGTTTCTGACTGCTCAGGCAATACTCTGAATACATCAACAACTTTTGTAGCGGGAGCTGAACCAGGAATCAATGACGTGATCATTACCGAAATAATGGCGTCTCCTAGCCCTAGCCAGGGTTTGCCTGAAAGGGAATACGTAGAGGTGTATAATAATTCATCTCAAATCCTTTCTATGTCTGGGCTGACCATCAAGGACAATAATTCTGAAACACCTCTGGGTACATATGACCTGAATCCTGGAGAATACCTGATCTTAACTACTACGGCAGGAACTTCGGAATTGTTAGCTTTTGGAAATGTACTTGGTGTAACTTCTTTCCCAACACTAACAGCTGAAGATATTATCACACTTACTAATTCAGATGATATTGAAGTATTCTCTGTAGACTACGACAACTCTTATTACAACGACACTAATAAGGATGATGGTGGTTACAGCATGGAGATGATCAAACTTAATCCCGCATGCTATGATGATGCAAATTGGACCGCTAGTACATCGGCTCTAGGTGGAACACCAGGTACTCAAAATTCAGTATTAGACAATTCTGCCGACTCGACTTCCCCAATAATCAATTCATTTACTGTTCTCTCTAGTACTGATTTAGAAATTGAATTCAGCGAGTCAATGAATGTCACGACACTAGTTGATTCCAATTTCATTCTTTCAGGTTCATTATCAATCGCTGAAATTTCACAAGTCGAAGATTTTGGACGAAAAATCAGCATCTCACTCAATCAAGCCTTTGACAGTGGAGCACTTTATACAATTGCCTTTAATAACATTACCGATTGTGCTGGAAATGCATTGACCGCAGATCCACTAGAGTTTGTGAAAGGGGCTACTCCAATTGCTGGTCAGCTGATCATCACTGAGATCATGGCTAATCCAACACCTTCACAAGGATTACCTGAGGTAGAATATATTGAAATATTAAATATATCGGATCAGATCTTAGACCTGTATGGTATTTTCTTAGCAGATCTTACTAATTCAACTGTGCTTGGGAGCTTGATCTTAGAACCAGGTGAATACGCATTATTAGCACCATCGTCAACAGCAAACGAATTAAACACCTTTGGTAAAGTTTTACCGGTTTCAAATTGGCCAAGTTTG
Source organism: Roseivirga sp. (assembly GCA_965661435.1). Taxonomy (GTDB): domain Bacteria; phylum Bacteroidota; class Bacteroidia; order Cytophagales; family Cyclobacteriaceae; genus Roseivirga. The sequence goes on along the minus strand of CBFIDS010000137.1, from coordinate 58,164 downwards.
AACAATACAGCAGATCGTATAACATTATTCGATTCGAATAGCCAAGAAATCTATGAAGTCAATTATTCTGAGGACTGGTATAACGCTCAATCAAAATCCCAAGGTGGCTACTCTTTAGAAATGATTGATACAGACTATTACTGCGTGGAAGGAAACAATTGGATTGGTTCAAACAGTGCCAATGGAGGTTCCCCAGGACATATCAATACAGTTGATGGAGATAATCCAGATCTCATAGGCCCAGAGGTTATTCAAGCCATCGCAGTCACGAATTCTATTGTGGAATTAACATTTAATGAAAAATTAGATCCATCAACGGTATCTGCAAATAACTTTATACCAGATCATGGACTGAGTTTTTTATACCTTGAAATTGATGAAACAAATAGAATAGTGACACTAGTCACCTCCACTGATCTGGCCCCAAATACCCTTTATACGCTAAGCATAGATAACATAACCGATTGTACCGGAAATCTAATTCCAACTTCAAATCAACAAGTGGAATTGATCATTGCAGCTACAGCAGAACCATTAGATATCATTGTTAATGAAATTCTATTTAATCCTGATACAGGAGACGATCGATTTGTAGAGTTTTATAATAACTCATCCAAATACATCAATTTGAAAGGTTGGAAAATTGCCGGAGAGACCAATTCAAGAGTCATCACAGAAGAAAATCTTTTTATTTTACCTCACTCCTATTTTGTCGTTACTTCAAATGGGGACAACATTAAAAGTACATATCCAAATGCAATTGAGTCTACTTTCATTGAAGTAAGCTCCATGCCGAGACTGCCCTCAGATAACGGAACTGTTCTCATCCTTAACTCGAGCAATATTGAGTTGGACAGACTTGAATATAGTGAAGCTTTTCACTCAAATTTATTGAATGACCCTAACGGAATATCACTAGAGCGTCTTTCATTTTCTGGTGAATCAAATGATCAAAATAATTGGTTTACTGCTTCAGAAACGGAAGGTGGTGCTACACCTGGTTATGAAAATTCGCAATCTTTTACGCCTCAAAATCAAATCGGAGAAATGAGAATAGAGCCTTCTACTTTTGCTCCTGATATTCCCGGAGCCAATAACTTTACCACTCTTAACTATTCATTCGATCAACCAGGAAATACGATTAATATTAGAATTGTTGATGTAGAAGGCAGAATCATTAAGCAGATCACCCAAAATACAGTGGTAGGAACCAAGGGGTTCTTCACATGGGATGGTTCAACAGAAGAAGGTAGGAAAGCTAGAATAGGTTACTATATGATCTTGATGGAAATCATTAACACAGATGGTAAGATTAGTTATAGAAGAGAGAAAGTTGCTATTGGCTCTAGATTTTAACCTAAGCCCTATCTATTAACAACCAATATATATTTTACAATTGTGGATAACTTTAAAACATTAATTTGTATTTTCGATTGATAACAGTAGAACAACAAAGACCAGCTAAATGACTTGTTTAATTAACGACACTATTGACCGCTACATTAGAAGTGGGAAAAGGTTAGAGGTGATTAGCCGTTATATTCGGCTGAAGCATCATGTGAACATTGAGCTTCCAGCGTTAACCAAACGTTTTGAATTGCTCAAAATAGAATACTAAGACAAAAAGGCTCATGATGAGCCTTTTTTAATACACTAACATTCTGACTATTACCCTAATAACAGAATTATACATTTTATTATCTCTTCTAGGCAAGAGAAAAGTAGTTATTTCACCCATTCTAAAAAATATAGTAATCCTTTGTAATTGATTACTCGCAGCTTATTTTAGCGCAAATTTTTTGAGACTAAATAAGGAACATATGAGCCAAGGAGAGAAAACGAAATATTCGGACAGTGAATTGAAGGAGTTTGAGGCATTGATCATAGAGAAAATTGAGAAAGCAAAAAATGAGTTAACTGAACTAAAAAGAAGCCTCACCAAAGGTGGAGATAGTGGTGACGATATTACAAACCACACTACCAAGGTTCTCGAAGATGGTGCTGATACCCTTGAAAAGGAAAACCTTAACCAATTAGCGGCAAGGCAGCAGAAGTTCATCAACAACTTAGAAAATGCTCTTATCCGAATCAAGAATGGTACTTATGGTGTTTGTGTTGATACAGGAAAGCTTATTGCCAAAGAAAGGCTAATGGCTGTTCCGCATACCATGCATTCTTATGAAGCCAAAATGGCTCAAAGGAAGTAGTGGATTTCTTAGGAAACCATATTGAAGCATTGATTTTCTGCGCTCCTAAGCCTATTACCTTAAAAGAGATTCAGAGTTGCTTAAATGAAATGTTCGAAGCTAATGTCCCCGTTAAGGATATTGAAAAAGGCATCGAAGATCTTAAGAACAAATATGCGGCTGATGAACATTCATTTGAAGTTGTTAATAGTGGCGGAGGTTATCAGTTCCTTACTAAGCCTGCCTATCAGGCTAGTATTGGCATTCTATTAAAACAACAGTCCAAAAGAAGGCTCTCAACCTCGGCTTTAGAAACACTCTCTATCATAGCTTATAAACAACCTGTAACAAAGGCTGAAATGGAACAGATCAGGGGCGTAAACTGCGATTATACTGTTCAGAAGCTTTTGGAAAAAGAATTAGTAGAGATCAAAGGAAAATCAGAAAGCATAGGGAGACCGATACTCTATGGGACCTCTGAAAAATTCATGGACTATTTTGGAATCAATGATCTCAAGGAACTTCCAACCCCTAAAGACTTCGCTACAGCCGACAATGAAATAGGTAAGTCTGAAAGTGAAGAAATAGAAACAAACAAAGAAGATTAGCTACATTTGCTCAAATTGATTACAGTAGAGATACTGCAAGCTTATGAGCAAAAAACCATTCCATAAAAAACCTTTTCAAGGTAAACACCAGGCCCAATCAAAGTCTGAACCCATTGCTAAATTTCCTATGAGGTTGAATAAATACATCGCCAATTCAGGTGTATGTTCAAGACGAGAAGCAGATAAACTTATAGAGGCCGGAGAAGTCAATGTCAATGGTAAGGTCATCACGGAAATGGGCTACCAAGTCGATTCCAAAGATGTGGTGAAATACCAAGGCCAAAAGTTAGTTCCTGAAAAATTGGTTTACATTCTGCTAAATAAGCCCAAAGGATTTATTTCCACCACCTCAGATCCGGAAGGCAGAAGAACAGTCATGGAACTCATCAAAAATGCTTGCGATGAACAGGTTTTCCCTGTTGGTAGACTCGATAGAGCAACCACAGGGCTTCTTCTTTTTACAAATGATGGAGAAATGGCAAAAAAGCTTACTCACCCATCAAGTAAGGTGAAAAAGATCTACCAAGTCACTCTGGACAAGCCGTTAACCAAAAATGATTATTTGAAGATTGTAGAGGGTTTCGAGTTGGAGGATGGCCCAGTTAAGATTGATGAATTGGCTATTCTTGATAAAGAAGCTCTTACACTTGGCATAGAGATACATATCGGAAGGAATCGAATCGTTCGGAGAACCTTCGAACACTTTGGTTATAAAGTCGAAAAGCTAGATAGGGCAGTATTTGCAGGATTGACTAAAAAGGACCTTCCTAGGGGCAAATGGAGGATTTTAAACGAAAAAGAAGTTCGATGGGTTAAATAAAATAGTATGCATGCATACTATTTTCTAGCGCATCAATTATATTAGCATCAATGCAAACGATTTCAGCTTATAAAACAAAAAAGGCCTCACTAGGAGACCTTTGATGTGGTGCTGAGTGGATTCGAACCACCGACTCACGGATTTTCAGTCCGATGCTCTACCAACTGAGCTACAGCACCCTGAAATCGAGGCACAAAAGTATATAAAAAGTGGAACGGTGCAAAACATTTTCAATAAATTCAGAATTCGAATTAAAGACCTTACTAATTTGATCAGACCATGCAGTATTTGCCACAAATAGCCTTCATCGTAATAGTGGGAATAGCCACTTTCCTACTTTATAAGCGAATTACTCAAATTCGTAAAAATATTTTCTTAGGCAGAAAAGAAAAAAGAAGTGATAATCCTTCTAAAAGGTGGAAAACCATGTGGATGGTCGCCTTTGGACAGCAAAAGATGTTCAAACGTATTATTCCCGCTTTCTTACACCTTTTGATCTATGTTGGCTTTTTAGTGATCAATCTAGAAGTTTTAGAATTCGTCATTGATGGAATTGCAGGAACGCATAGAATCTTCGCACCTTTTCTAGGCGACTTCTACACAGTACTGATCAATGTGTTTGAGTTCTTGGCGGTTGGCGTCTTATTTTCCTGTGTTGTATTCCTCATCAGAAGAAACGTTTTAAATATCAAACGCTTCCATTCGCCTGAAATGAAGAAGTGGCCCACATTAGACGCCAACTTAATCTTAGTTATTGAGGTGATTCTGATGTTCGCGATTCTTACCATGAATGCAACAGATATGCTAATTCAGGGAAATGATGAGCACTATACTCAAACCGGAAAATTCTTTTTCAGTTCATTTTTAATTCCGCTCTTCGAAGGTCTAGATGTTAATACATTAATTATTGTTGAGCGATCAGCATGGTGGTTCCATATTATCGGAATTCTTGCATTTGCTGTGTATGTGACCTACTCCAAACACTTACACATAGGAATGGCCTTCCCAAATACATGGTATTCAAATCTCAAACAAAAAGGCCACATGGACAATATGCCAAGCATAACAAATGAGGTTAAAATGATGCTAGGTATGCCTTCAGAAGCTGGTGAAAACCCACCAGCAGAGATCGGTAGGTTTGGTGCCAAAGATGTCAATGACCTAAGCTGGGTGAATATCATGAACTCATATGCATGCACAGAATGTGGTAGATGCACATCAGAATGCCCTGCTAATCAAACAGGTAAAAAGCTCTCTCCTAGAAAGATCATGATGGACACGAGAGATCGTGCTGAAGAGGTTGGACAGAGTTTGGCTAAAGGAGGAAAAGGGCTAGAAGACGGAAAATCACTTTTAGGTGACTTCATTACCAAAGAAGAAATTAATGCGTGTACGAGCTGTAACGCATGCGTTGAAGCATGTCCTGTAAATATCGATCCACTTTCTATCATTCTTCAGATGAGAAGGTATGTGGCTATGGAAGAATCAGGATCTCCTGCTAGCTGGAATAGTATGTTCCAAAATGTTGAAACAAGTTTTGCCCCATGGAAATTCGCTCCAACGGATAGATTTAAGTGGGCTAATGAAATAAAGAAATCTGAAAAATAGACAAAATGAGCACTGAGAATATGTCCGTACCAACTATGGCCGAAATGGCCGCCAAAGGCGAAAGTCCTGAAGTTTTATTCTGGGTAGGTTGTGCTGGTTCTTTCGATGATCGATATAAAAAAGTAACCATTGCATTTACTAAGATCCTAGAAAAAGTAGGCATCTCATATGCTGTTCTTGGGGAAGAAGAGACCTGTACTGGAGACCCTGCAAGAAGGGCTGGCAATGAGTTTCTTTTTCAGATGCAAGCCATGGCTAACATTCAGGTATTAAATGGCTATGAGGTTAAAAAGATCGTAACAGCTTGCCCTCATTGTTTCAATACCTTGAAAAATGAATATCCTGACTTAGGTGGTAATTACGAAGTGATCCACCATTCTACTTTTCTTCAACAACTGATCAATGAAGGTAAAGTAAAGATGAAAGGTGGTGGTGAATTCAAAGGTAAGAAGATCACTTATCATGACTCCTGCTACCTAGGAAGGGCAAACAATATTTATGAAGCTCCTCGAGAAGTATTGCAAGCTCTAGATGCAGAATTAGTCGAAATGAAGCGTTGTAAAACAAAAGGCCTTTGCTGTGGTGCAGGAGGAGCACAAATGTTTAAAGATGCAGAACCAGGAGATAAGGAGATCAACATTGAAAGAACTGAAGAGGCCCTTGGAACCGGAGCTAATATTATTGCCGCAGCTTGCCCTTTTTGTATGACAATGATGCGTGATGGAGTTAAGAGTAAAGAAAAAGAAGACTCGGTTGAAGTTTTAGACTTAGCAGAGCTGATAGCAAAAAATGAGGGGCTATAATGTACCTCAATTACTCCTAACTATTAGAATTGAACCCTGTCAACTAATTAGGCATAAAGTACCCAGTAGAATATTTCGAGGCAGCTAGTTTCTCTAAACTAAAAAGGACCCTTCCATAGAAACAGAAACCCCAAAATTTACTCTAAGAGAATAATTCTACTCTTGAGTGAATACTTAAGTAACTCAAAAGGAATTTTTGTCTCATAGAATTGGTTCGAAGTGACAACCGAACGACATTTGAAGAGTTAAATCATTAAAAGGAGATTAAAATGAGGAAGAAATTTGATGAATTGAGCCAAAACTCGCGAATATGGATCTATCAAAGCGACAGAGCTATTTGTGAAGAAGAGGCTACAAGAATGATCCAAGACACGGATGAGTTTCTTCATCAATGGGCTGCACATGGTTCAGACCTACTTGCATCTGCAACAATTCTATATGATCACTTTCTAGTTCTTGCCGTTGATGAGGGCTTTAATATGACAAGCGGCTGTTCCATAGACAGCCAAGTTCGTTTCATTCAAGAAATAGCCAAAAAGTATAAGATAGACTTATTCAACAGAACTAATCTTGCCTTTTGGAAAAGTAACCAAGTTGAATTGATTCCAATGTCGGACATGAAATCTCAAGTTGAGAAAGACTACTTTGCAGAAGAAGTAAAGTTCTTTGACAATAACATTAATAAAAAAGAAGAACTTGAAAACAAATGGCTCGTGGATCCAAAGGAAAGTTGGCTAAAAAGATACTTTCAAACGGCAAAAAGCGTATTATAAGGTAGCATTTGCATGAATGATTAATCAATGAAGAATCTAAAAGTTCTCGTTCTAGGGTTTTTACTAATGGCTTTCTATGCCTGTAGCTCTCAACAGAATTTCTTGAGTGTTCAGGAGGAAACCAAACCCGTTGCATCAGCACCCTCAAATCCATCTTTAGGTACCCCACAAAATGCTGCTGATGTTTTAGCTAAAGAAGTAGAAGAGTCTACACCAAAAATACTAGAGTCCTATGCCGATGAACAGAATTACATTCAAGCCATCAAAGATTTTGAAGAAGTATTAGCCGAAAACCCTGATGCACCTGACATTAATTTTTACACCGCAGAATCTTACAGAAAGCTAGGCCAGTTGAGAGAATCAGCTCCTTATTATGCTAAAGCAATTTCCGCAGGGTATGAAGATGAACAACTAGACCTGAATTATGCTCAGGCGCTTAAGGCGCAAGAAAAATATGATGAAGCCAAACAAGTACTTAGCAACTATCTGAATTATGCCTCTCTAGAGATCTATAGAGACAGAGCTCAGCGTGAATTGAGGAACCTAGAAAAACTAGACTCTATAAGTTTATATGTTAGGGATGTGGATCTGAAACCTTTAGAATCCATCAATACCGAAACATCGGAATACAGTCCGTTTTATTATCAGAATAAACTCTATTTCGCCAGTACTCGTGAGCCCATTACTTTTTCGAGATATGATCTACCGTATAGTGACTTATATAGTGTTGGATTAGATGGACAAAACCCACAAGAAAACTCTTTAGAAAGGCTTCCAGATCTTTTTAATGAAGTAAATGTAAATGAAGGATCCATTGCCTTTTCACCAGATGGAAATACTGTTGTTTTTGCAAAAGGCAATCCGGAAGGAAAAAGGGCCCGAAGGAGTGTTGACTTATATTATTCAATCAAACGTAATGGAGATTGGACTAGTCCAGTTCCAATGCCAATCAATAACCCAACGGCTTGGGATACCTCACCGACCTTTAATCAAAGTGGAACAACCATTTATTTTGCATCGGACCGGCCTGGAGGATATGGAGGTTCAGATATATACAGGGCTTCTTTAAATGAAAGAGGAAGATGGGCAGATGTGACTAATATGGGGCCACAGATCAATACGCCTGAAGATGAAGTCTTTCCATATGTTTCTCCTGATAACAAACTATACTTTGCTTCTTCCGGCCATGCAGGGTTCGGTATGTTAGATTTGTTTGAAGCAATCAACGAAAACGGAAATGTAACGGTCAAGAATTTAGGACCATCATTTAATTCAAGCTCCGATGATTTTGGATTGGTCTATAATGACTTTCCATTTGAAGGGTTTTATACGTCAAACAGACCAGGAGGGGCGGGAGGTGATGATCTCTATAGTTTTGTTGATAACTCCAATGACCTCAAGCAGATTACATATGTTCTTAAAGGAACAACTTTCAAGTTAGAGGAAGACAGTTCACAAACTATTTTAGGAGAGGTAAAGGTTAAGTTGTTAGACGAAAATGAAAATTTAGTTAATGATGTACTTTCTAGTAGAGGAGGCTCATATAGTTTCCCAATAGACCCAGAGATGGACTATTTTATCATCGCTGAGAAGAACAATTTTTTCACCACAAGAAAAGTATTTTCGACTGTGGGTGAAGGAATCCCCCAGGATGAATTAGTTGAAAGATTTACAGAAAAAGTATTAACAGAGGATATGGCTTTAGAACCCATCATTTTGGAAAAAGCCATCGTCATTCCTAATATCTACTATGACTTGAACCGAGCGGAAATCAGAACCGATGCCGCTCAAGAATTAAATAAACTTGTTCCGCTCTTGGCAGATAACCCCAATCTCAAAATTGAATTAAGTTCTCATACCGATTCTAGAGCCGGAAATGATTTCAATCTAGACCTCTCTCAAAGAAGAGCCCAAGCTGCTGTAGATTATTTAGTGTCACAAGGAATAAACAGAGATCGTTTAGTAGCTAAAGGCTATGGAGAGACACAATTGATCAATGGCTGTGATGATGCAAATGCCGATTCTTGTTCAGAAGAAGAACATCAACAAAACAGAAGGACAGAATTTAAAGTTATAGCAATCGAACAGAATTAATTCTGTTCAGAAGTAATCAACCCTTGAAAGCCTTCCTTTGCGAAGGCTTTCTTATTTTTACACCATAAATACTTCATCATGAGTGACCGGTACATGCAAAGGGGAGTTTCTGCTTCCAAAGAAGATGTTCATAATGCCATCAAAAACCTTGACAAGGGGGTTTTTCCAAATGCCTTTTGTAAGGTTGTTCCGGATCTGATTGCTGGTGACCCTGACTATTGCAATGTTATGCATGCGGATGGTGCAGGGACCAAGTCTTCACTCGCTTATCTCTATTGGAAAGAAACGGGTGATCTGAATGTTTGGAAAGGCATTGCCCAGGATGCCATCATCATGAACACCGATGATTTGCTCTGTATAGGAGCTACTCAAAATATATTAATGTCCTCAACCATTGGTCGAAATAAGAATCTTATTCCTGGTGAAGTTATTTCTGCTATCATTAATGGTACGGAAGAAGTTTTGCAAATGCTTCGAGACAATGGTGTTAACATTATTAGCACGGGTGGTGAAACGGCAGATGTAGGAGATCTGGTTCGAACAATTATTGTAGATAGTACAGTCACCGCTCGAATGAAAAGAGATGAAGTAATCACCAATGAGAAAATTAAACCAGGCCAAGTTATTGTCGGGATGGCATCATATGGTCAAGCATCATATGAAGATGAATACAATGGTGGTATGGGTTCAAATGGACTAACTTCTGCAAGACATGATGTTTTTCACCATTCAATTGCGGACAAGTACCCTGAAAGCTTTGACCCTTCCGTACCAAAAGAGCTGGTATATTCAGGTACCAAGAAACTAACTGACCAGATTGACGGAAGTCCTTTAAACGCAGGAAAGCTTGTGCTTTCGCCCACTCGTACTTATGCCCCTATTATCGTAGATATTTTAAAGGAGTATAGATCAAAGATCGGTGGAATGATCCATTGCAGCGGAGGAGCTCAAACGAAAGTGCTTCACTTTGTCAACAATGTCCACATAATAAAAGACAACCTTTTTGAGATCCCACCTCTTTTTAAGCTCATTCAAGAAGAAAGTGGTACTGACTTAAAAGAAATGTTCAAAGTCTTTAACATGGGCCATAGAATGGAAATATATATTGATGAAAAGTATGCCCAGGATATCATTGATATAAGTAAGAGCTATAACGTTGAAGCAAAGATCATTGGCCGTGTTGAAGAATCAAATTCTACTGAACTCACTATCAAGCACCAAGGCCAGACTCATAATTATTGAACAAGCAAAGATTAGTATATAATCACTCGTCAATCTTATAAATGGTACTAAAAATGAGGTCGTTCTTGTAAGACTCACTCTTTATCTTTTCAAAACCCTGTCTAAGTTCATTTTGAATATCGAGTAGTTTATCTGCCTGCAAGTTTACCGTAATTTGAAAAAAGCCAACCATTAAAGACACCAACCATTTATGTCTTTTTCGTCCAGTATCTTGAAAATCCGTTACAATAAGCTTTGCCCCTGAATTCATGAGCAACTCGAGCCTCTTAATTGCCCTGAGCAAATCTGCTTTATTAAAACAATCGAGAAAAAAATTACAGATGATCAAGTCGTATTTTCCCTGATGCTCAAAGAAATCTTGATTAATAAAACTAATGTTCTCTAAGTGTCGCCCTTTGCTTTGAGCAAGCTCTATCATTTTTGAAGATAACTCGAGATAATCTATACTCAATGCTCTATTGAAGCTAGAATGAGAGAGAATCGCTCCATTACCTCCACCGATAACCAATACGCTAGATTCTTCCTCGATCTCATCGAGAAAAGTCAATTGAGCCTTTAATAAACTCTTTCCAAAAGCAATGCTTACAAGGGTAGAATAAAAAGGCGCTACCAAGTCAAATTGATTCTTCTTCATAACAACAGAAGGCCGGGTAAGAAGAAAATTCCATCACTCAGAATACGATATAATTGATATTGATTAAACCACTTTGGCTTCATATACAATAACACCAGAGACAAATGCATGAGCAAAAGGATGAAGAATGCTTCGTATTGAAATGTAAAGAATAAGAAAGCCACACTTAAAGAAATACCTAAGAGTAAGATATAAGGTAGTAATTGTTGAACCCTTTTCCTTCCTGTTCTTAGCACAATAGAAGACTCGTTCTGTAGCTCATCTATCTCTTCTTCGAAAAGGGGAATAATAAACAAGTTTGCTATAGCTAGAAGCCAAAAGATCAAGAATATGATGATGTGCTCTGACCTTAATGATTCTAATAAGCTTAATGGTGCTGTTGCTATTCCTGCAACATAAACTGTAGCCGCAAAAACCTCTTTTTGAAAAGCCTGCTTAGAGTAAATCAAATAACTAAAATATAAACCAGACAATCCCACTAGAACGAAACCCATCTTTAACGTAGCCTTTGGTAAAAATTGTAGATTATATAAGCCTAAGAAGAAAACTGTCAAAGCAACACCAATGAGCTGCTTAAAGTATTTCTGATGAAAGGCATGTCTAGGATTAACTGAAGTAATTGTGGTCTTATAGGCATCCCTTAAATGATCAAACGTGTAAATCAGCCAAATTGCAATCGCTAAGCCTAAGAGCATATTCACTGAAATATCTACATTCAACACCTGGGCTAAAAAGCAAGATGAGATCACTGCCCCGATGGCGATATCGAGACTTAGGTTTTGTACAAAGTGGATGATCTTAGACATATACAAACACTACAGAGAATATATCCAATGCTAGCAATTAAACAGACGAAGAAACCATTATCTGATCAAATCTACAGTTAATGTACGCATTAGAAAATATGATATTTTATTGATTTTATTGATTTATAATTAATTTCTAACTTAAATAAACTATCATGAAAAAGTTTAAAACTTTAATGGCAAGCATGTTCGTCATGGCACTGATTTGCTTTAGTTTAACACCACAATTATCGAATGCACAAGGCAACCCGCCACCTGATGAAGATGATTGGGTATGTTGTCAATCGATCTCTGACGGTTGTAGAACAATAACCGGAATGTGGTTTCCTACTGACTACAAATATTATGGTGACGTCTGTCCTTAATTTTAAGTAAAAAGGGAGAGTTTCTCCCTTTTTAATAATTCTTCAATAATCGGATATTTAAATGCTATAAATGATATTTCAAAAGATGAAATGGACTATAAATCTTGGAAGTAAAACAACCATACTGACTTCCTTTTTTCTACTCATTCTTTCTTTTATCTCTTGTACCAAGAATGAGGAATATTTTTACCCAGAAAATATTGATGAGATTACATTTGATTTAAAAGGTGAAAAGTATGTTTATGACACCTTAAAGTCACCATACCGACTGTTTTTGATTGATAACAAATTATTTGCCACACAAGATACCAAAGTAAATTTTGATGAACCCATGATTCATGTCTTCGATAGAAAGACACTTGAAAGAATCGGCTCAATTGGGCAAAATGGACTTGGTCCAAATGAAATGCTCTTCGCAAGTCACCTCGACATTGATTCATCTGACTCAACATTAATTGTCTTTGACGGCAGAAATAAGCGTTTATCAAAATTTGATTTATCATTACTCTTCGATAAAAGATTAGTTGCAGATAGACAAACAATTCTACCATCAAATATGACTGACGCCTATAAAACTTATAGGGCATCGGACACTTCTTATATGAGTATATCTGCCCAAAAAAAATTCATTTTTAACCAATACGACCTAGGCGGTAATTGGATTAAGGGTTACGGTTCTTGGCCTGATGTTTCAAATGAAAAACAACTTGTTGGCTTTTCTGATATGGAAAGAAACTACCTTCTTGGGAGTATAAACTCGGGCTGGTATAAAAAACAAATTGGAGGTGATTGGTATGCGCTAGCTATGAACTATCGTGATAGAATTGAGCTATTTAACTATAAGACAAAGGAATTGAAAAGCATAAAGGGACCTGACATAAAAGACGAGATTCAGCCTTTTAAAATCGCGGGATCTGGGACAGGTTTAGGTGGTGCATACGGATGGGATGCCAATTTTACGTATAGAGATATTACATTTAAAGATAAATGCATTTATGCCCTCTATGGTGGCCACAGTCAGTTAGATTATCAAGAGACAAATATTATAGCTAAAACAATATTTGTTTTTTCTTACGACATGAAACTTAAAAGTAAATTACAATTAGATAAGTCTGTGGTAGCCCTGGAGGTAGATGAGGAGCTTGGCAAAATCTTTACCATCACAACAGATGAAAACCCTGGTATAGCAGTTTTTGATCTGCCTCAGGAAATTCTGAATCAAGATTAGAAAACAAAAAACCCCGTAGTTAATAACTACAGGGTTCAATTTATAAGTTTTTGAAGGGTTTATTAACCATCGGATGCCAATGCTTCTGCCCCACCAACGATCTCCAAGATCTCTTTGGTAATTGCCGCCTGGCGCGTCCTGTTATAAGTCAATTTCAATTCCTTTAATAAGTCAGCAGCATTATCAGTTGCCTTACTCATGGCAGTCATTCTGGCACCATGTTCAGAGGCATTAGATTCTAAAACAGCTTTATAAAATTGAATTTTCAGAGACTTAGGAATTAATTCTTCTACAATGAAATCTCGAGATGGTTCGTAAATGTAATCCGTATTAGTTTTTACATTTTCGTCTTTCTCTAACTCTAGAATTGGCAAGAACTGCTCTGTTCTTACAATCTGAGTCGCAACATTCTTGAATTCATTGTAAATTAAATAAACCTTATCGTATTTACCGTTCTCGAAGCTATCCATAGCGTATTCCGCTGCCTCTCTAACATTCTCAAATGATAGATCGCCAAATACACTCCAAAAGCTATCTACCAAAGGATAAGATCTCTTCTTAAAATTATCGTATGACTTTTTACCTATAGGAAGTATCTCGATGTTCTTGTCTTGAAGCTCATCAGACTCTATCAACCTTTTTGTTGCTTTTACAACACTTGAGTTGAATGCACCACAAAGACCTCTATCAGAAGTTACAGGTACTATAAGTACTGTACTGATCTCTCTTTCTTCAGAATAGGTATTCATACCTTCTCCTGAATTTCCAGAAGAAACGTTAGCAAGTAATGCCGACAGTTTTCCTGAATATGGTCTTAGTTGAACAATACGATCCTGCGCTCTTCTCAACTTTGCAGCCGCAACCATTTTCATGGCTTTAGTGATTTGCTGAGTAGAGCTAACTGAATTTATACGCTCTTTTACTTCCTTTAAATTTGCCATAGTATAGCATTATGGGCTAACGCCCCAACTTTCTTAATATTTCGAAGAAACCTCTTTGGCCACTTTTTCAATAGCTGCAATTGCGCTGTCTTCTAGCTTACCCTTTTTCAAAGTTTCTAGCGCTTCTTTCTGGCTTGTTCTCATCATGGTTAAGAATTCTTTTTCAAATTCTCTAACCTTTACTACAGGTACTTTATCTATCAAGCCTTTAGTAGAAGCATAGATGATCGCTACTTGCTCTTCAACAGCTACAGGAGAATACTGAGCTTGTTTCAAGATCTCTTGGTTTCTTCTACCTCTGTCAATGGTCAACTGTGTAGCTGCATCAAGGTCTGAACCGAACTTAGCAAAAGCCTCTAGTTCACGGAACTGAGCTTGATCAAGCTTTAATGTACCAGCAACCTTTTTCATTGATTTGATCTGAGCAGAACCCCCTACCCTAGATACTGAAATACCTACGTTAATGGCAGGTTTCACACCAGAGTTGAACAAGTTTGTTTCCAAGAAAATCTGACCATCTGTAATCGAAATTACGTTGGTTGGAATATATGCAGAAACATCACCCGCTTGAGTTTCAATAATTGGAAGAGCGGTTAATGAACCACCACCTTTTACTTTCCCTTTTAAAGAAGGAGGAAGGTCGTTCATCGCGGAAGCGATATCATCGTTGTCATTTACTTTAGCCGCTCTTTCCAGTAGTCTAGAGTGAAGATAGAATACATCACCCGGATATGCTTCACGCCCCGGAGGCCTTCTCAATAGAAGAGAAACTTCACGGTATGCAACTGCTTGCTTAGAAAGGTCATCAAATACCACTAATGCAGGACGTCCAGTGTCTCTAAAGAACTCACCAATGGCAGCACCTGTAAATGGAGCAAAGAATTGCATTGGCGCAGGGTCAGCAGCAGAAGCGGCAACAACTACAGTGTAATCCATAGCACCACCTTTTTCAAGAGCCGCAACAACACCGGCTACAGTAGAGGCCTTTTGGCCCACTGCAACGTAAATACAGAATACTGGCTCACCTGCTTCATAAAATTCTTTCTGGTTAAGGATAGTATCGATAACAACAGCGGTCTTACCTGTCTGACGGTCACCAATTACCAACTCACGTTGACCCCTTCCAATAGGAATCATTGAGTCAATCGCTTTAATACCCGTTTGAAGTGGCTCATTTACCGGCTGACGATAAATTACACCTGGAGCTTTACGCTCAAGAGGCATCTCGAAAGTCTCTCCCTCAATTGGTCCTTTACCATCAATTGGGTTACCTAATGTATCGACCACACGGCCAACCATTCCTTCACCTGCCTTGATCGAAGCAATTCTTCCAGTTCTTTTTACGGTATCACCCTCTTTGATCTCCGCAGAGTCACCAAGTAATACAGCCCCTACATTGTCTTCTTCAAGGTTCAATACCAAAGCATTTAAACCATTGTCGAATTCCAACAATTCACCAGACTGTGCTTTAGACAGTCCATAAATTCTAGCAACCCCATCACCTACTTGTAATACGGTGCCTACTTCTTCTAATTCAGCTTCCGATTTAAAGTTAGAGAGTTGCTCTCTTAAGATTGCTGAAACCTCGTCTGGTCTTACATCTGCCATTTTATAATCGAATTAATGTTATCTAATCTTCTTTAAAATGCTTTTTCGTAATGGTTCTTAGTGAACTCTAAACGTAAAGCTTTCAATTTTGAACTTACTGAGTCATCGATCTGTCGATCTCCGATCTTTAGCACAAAACCACCTATGAGTGATTCATCCACTTTCTCTGTAAGCTCTACTTTTTTATTTGTGATCTTCTCTACTATTCCGATAAACTCATTTCTAAGTGAATCAGAAAGTGAGAAGGTCGTAGTTATAGTAGCTTCTTCAATTCCTTTATGTGTATTGTACTGATGAAGGAACTCCTTAGCTACGGTAATTAAATATTCCTCTCTTTGCTTCTTCGTTACGATCTGGAAAAAAGACATGGTCATGTCGTTCACCTTTCCCTTAAAGATCATATTAAGTACCACTAACTTTTTGCTATGTCCGATCACTGGACTTTTTAGCATTAACGCTAGATCTCGGTTCTCAGAAGAGACTTCCAAAAGAAGTTTCATGTCGTCTTTCACCTCTTCTAACACCTTCTTTTCAACAGCAAGGCCTAGCAGAGATTTAGCGTACCTGGAAGCAATTCTATATTCAGACATCAGTCCGGATTAGTTTAAGTTCAAATCATTTACATACTCATCGACCAAAGCTTCTTGTGCCTTTTGATTAGACAACTGCTTTCTGATGACCTTTTCTGTGATCTCTAATGAAAGTGCAGCTACTTGAGTTTTAACATCTGCTAATGCAGCTCTCTTCTCATTCTGAATGGTCGACTTCGCGTCTTCTATCATTTTAGCAGTAATCTTGGTAGTTTCTTCCTTTGCTTCCTCCTTAATGGTGTTAGCTGCGGCCATTGCTTCTTTCAAGATCGAATCTCTTTCAGATCTCGCTTCAGCTAATAACTTTTCGTTATCTGCCTGAAGCGCTTCCATGTCTTTCTTAGCTTGTTCAGCTGATAAAAGAGCATTTTCTATCGTTTCTTCTCTTTCTTTCAAACCACTCAGAATAGGCTTCCAAGCGAACTTCCCTAATAAGAAAAGTAGCAGCAAAAAGGCTACTGTCTGAAAGATAAATAAACCGGTATCTGGTAATAATATATCCATGTTTCTTAGTTTTAAAGAAGGATTTTAGACCGACCTAATGTCAGGCCTAAAATCCATTCAAATGCTTCTTAAAGAGCTCCTACGATCTCACCGTTTGTTGCCAAAAGGAAACAAGCTACAACACCGAAAAGCGCAATTACTTCAATAAGGGCAGCAATGATCAACATACCAGACTGCAATTTACCTGCAGCTTCTGGCTGACGAGCCATACCTTCCATAGCAGAAGCACCAATTTTTCCGATACCAAGACCAGCGCCTATCGCAACAAGTCCAGCACCAATACCAGCTCCCATTAGGGCATAACCAGCAGTTAATAAAATAGCTAACATAAGTTTGTTATTATAAATGAAACAATGGTTCCTAAATCAGATTAGTGATGTCCGTCATCAACTGCCTGCCCGATGTACATCGAAGAGAACAGAGTGAAAACGTAAGCCTGAATTAAGGCCACTAATATTTCAATAACGGTGATGACAACAGAGAAGAGCGTACCTACAACTCCGACTGCAACACTATTTAATATAAATCCTAGACCAACGATCGCTAACACTACAATGTGTCCCGCCGTGATAGAAGCGAACAAACGTAGTGTCAATGAAATTGGCTTGGTGAAAATTCCGATAACTTCAACAACTAAGATAATTGGGCGCAACGGCAATGGAACTCCAGGAGTCCATAAGATATGCATCCAATAAGCCTTTCTACCATTAAACTGAGTAATGAAGAAAGTGAATAGGGCCAAACAGAGAGTAACAGCGATGTTACCTGTCAAGTTGGCGGCCCCAGGAGTCAACCCTAATAAATTGTTGAATAGTATAAAAAAGAATAGGGTCAGTAAGTAAGGCATAAAGCGCTGGTACTTATCTGTTCCGATATTTGTCTTGGCTATATCATCACGAATAAAAACAATGATAGGCTCGAATAAAGACTGAAGTCCTTTAGGGGCAGAAACTCCATTTTTATATCTCTTGGCTACCGTTAAGAAAACAACTAAAAGAATTACAACACTCAAAAGAAGAGAGGCAACATTCTTGGTGATTGAAAGATCTAAAAACTCTTTGGACCCTGCTTCATGATGTACTCCTTCTTCAGCCTCACCTTCATGGTGCTCTTCCGATTCCATGGAATCATGATGATTTTTTCCCTCTGAACCTGAACCGTGATGCTCTTCTACCATATCTGCATGCTCAGGATCATTATGCTCAGCCCCTACTTTAATGATATCTCCATGTTCGATCATGTATCCTCCGTGAGCGATCGGCTCATGGTGCTCATCATAGAATTGAGAGGACATGAACACTTTTAAACCGTCTTCGTAATCGTATAAAATCACTGGAAGAGGAATAGAAACATGCGTGTGTCCTATAGTGATTATATGCCATTGATAGTCATCAGCAATGTGGTGCATGATGAATTCGGTGTCACCACCTTCTTCAGTCTCACCATCAGAATCTGATGCGGCCCATAAATTTGAAGAACTTATAAAACTGAAAATGGCTATTAAAAAACTCGTGATCAGTAAATTGGGAATGTTAGTTCTGCTCTTTTTCATCATTAGTTTCCACCCTCTCGCGAAATCGCGCGCAAGTTAGAGAGAATGGCATATATTTCAAATACTAAATAAAATAAATAGACCGCAAAAAAGTTTGCTACCCAAAGAACCCTTTCCTCGATCCCCAAAAAGATAACTGCGCCTATAAAGATCATACTAATGATCATTCTTAAAACTGTTATCCCAATGAATATATTAGGCCTTACATCTGCATCAAATGAGGTTAGTGCCCAATGTGCTATGGCCACCACGATCAATCCGAGAATTACCGAAAAGATCATTATTGACCATACCTGAGGGTGGACCAATTGTTTCTGAAATTCAACCTGTTGAAGACTAAAAACAAGTGCCGATAATATCAAGCTAAATATAAGTGACTCAACAATTTGGCGGCCCAAACTTTTCATGGCCGCAAAGGTAGGCCTATTTGGTTCAAGTTCTAAGTTTTCAGTTTAAAGTTTTAGAGAGTGGTTAATCCTAAAGGCTGAAATACCAATCTACTCCTTAGGCAAAGAGCGATAAAGTTGATAAATCGCCCCAGTGGTCCCTATTAAGACCATAAGAATGACAAAAAGAGACTTCCCACTATTCCACCATTCGTCCATCTTATAACCAAACCAACCACAAAGGCCAATGGTTACGAATAGCTGAATCCCTAATTGAGAATATTTGAGATAATTATTGGGCTCGTTTGAGGGCTTTTTCTGCGGCACGATTATCAGGTTCTGATATTTGAATATCCTTAGCCAAATGACCCATCTTACAGCCACCATTAAAAGTAGCTCCAGGCTCAACAATTAATTGATTAGTTAAAATGTCTCCATTTATAATAGCAGAAGGCTTTAACCTAAGCATTTCCGAAATCTCGATATTACCCTTGATCTTACCTGATACTTCAGCAGATCTTGCGATCACTGTTCCATCAACATAGGCTTCATCACCCATGACAAACTTTGCCTTGGCTTTAACGTCTCCATATACTTTGCCTTCGATTCTTATATTTCCTACTGACTCGAGACTACCTTCTAAAATAGTGTCCTTACCAATAATATTACTCGATTGGCTAAGCTCTTGATTAGATTTTCTATCGTCTTTCACAAACATGGTTGGTTCTTTAGTTAATTCTTAAAACGAAATAAACTCCTGCGGATTCACCGGGGAGCCATCATACCATAACTCGATATGTAAATGAGGTCCACTGGTCAATTCACCAGTGTTTCCGATAATTGCAATAATATCTCCAGCAGAGATAACATCCCCAACGAGTTTGGTTATTGTGGAGTTATGTTTATAGATAGAAATCAGATTTTCTCTATGCTGAACAGCAATTATGTTTCCATCATCCTGAGTCCATCCTTTAAAGATCACTGTTCCATCAGCGATTGACTTTACGGGCTCGTCTTTTCTAGAAACTATATCTACCCCAAAATGGTCTTCTTGAGGATCAAACGGAGCAGTAATGGTCCCACTTAAAGGAGGGAAAAAGTAGATGTTTCTTAACTCTACATCATCAAAGTCACTCGCTAGCAAAAAATCCCCACCACCCGTTCTTTCAAACTCTGCTTTGAAAGAACTATCAATACTTTCTAATTGATCTATATCTTGTGTTGGATTTTGTGCCACTGAAGGTTGCTCAGGAATCTCATTCGTAGTAACGTCACCTTGTAAAACTTTTTTAATACTTTGAATATACTGATCTCTATTTTCAAGTTCGTAAGAAAGAGAGTCAAGTTCAAATGTAAGTTGTACCAACTCTTGACGGGTTTGTCTTTCTGCATACCTCGGATCAAACCATTGAGATAATATGGTATTTAGCATGTAAAAGCTAAGGGCAAATACGGCAATAAGTATTAAAAAGGAGAAAAATACGATCTTCGCGTAAGTGAATTTATAGGTGGCCTTTTCAGAAAAATTTTCTTCATTCTGAATGATCAGGATATGGCGAGCATTAAGCCAATTAGAAAGGGTCTTTTTAAATCGTGCCACGATACAAAAATCAAGGACAACAAAAATATTGATTAAATATCAACTGGCTCTATAATAATGTATTAATTGAACAATATTTTCGTTGTTTTAAAAGTCAGAAACCACTTTTGAAGAAGCCAAGCTTACATATCGCTAGATTATATTGCCTTATTCTAATATTGCCTTTCTTGGGCTGCAACTCTAAGGACTACCAAAATCTTAACGCCAGGTATAACGGTTACTTCTACGCTGACCTTTACTTGACAGAAGTATTTCAAGAGTTCGAAAATGGTTATGAATACAATTTCGATGAATTCTTAAAGGTATTTCCTCAAATAGATTCTTCTATCGTTCAAAGCAATAAAGAAAAACTAGACGATGCTTTTAAAAAGTCTAGTCAAACTATTGAGTGGTATGAAACGAGTGACTGGGTAGATGACAACTATTTAATTATTGGTAAGATCAGGTACCTCAGATCTAAATGGCAATTTGCCATTGAAACGTTTCAGTATATCAACCAGAATAGTAAAGATAATGCTACCCGGCAGCAAGCTTTGATCGCTCTCATGAGAACCTATATGGATATGGGGAGTGTGGCTCAAGCAGAAGAATCAAAAAGGTTCATCGAGCTAGAAAACTTAACCGAAGAGAATAGAAAAGACTTCTATCTGACCGCTGCATATTTTTACCAGACGCAAAACGATTATGAAAAAGTTGAAGACTATTTATCAAAAGCACAGCCATTATTAAGCAATAAAAACTATCAAGTCCGGGTGAACTTTATTCTCGGACAAATAGCACAGTCTCAAGGGAATTATCGAGAAGCTTTCTTTTATTACGATAATGCCCTAAAGGGAAATCCACCTTACGAAATCTTATTCCATGCTAAGCTGAATAAATTGGCAGTTTCAGGTTTTTCCAATCCCAATAATGTTGATGCAGCATATGATATTTTTGATAAAATGTTGGCCGATGGTAAAAATCTGGAGTATCAAGATATCATTTATTATACTGCTGGAGTTCTCGAAAAGAACAGGAACAATTTAGAAAGTGCCATCCAAAATTTTAAATCGGCAACTCAAGTAGAACAACCAAATCAAAGACAACTAGGCCTTTCTTTTCTAAGACTTGGAGAAATTTATTATGAAGACCTGGAGAATTTCAATCTCGCCAGCGCCTATTATGACAGCGCGGTTCAAAAGCTTCCTAATGACTTAGAAAATTACGATGCCATTCAAAAACGACAACTTGTACTCCAAGAATTTGTAAGTCAATTGAACATCATTGCTAAGAACGATAGCCTTCTTTCTCTTTCAAATTTAAGTGAAATACAACTGGAAGCATTTTTGTCTAGATATGTCGATAAACAGGAAGCCCAGGAAAAAGCAGATTCAAAGAAGAAAGACGATAGAAATTCAAACGGAATCAATCGTGTGGATGAAAGTTCTTTTCAATCTCCAGATGGAAATGGTAATTGGTATTTCTACAACCAACAAGCTGTTAGTCAAGGTCAGTTAGAATTTCAGAGAATTTGGGGTGATCGTCCTTTAGAGGATGATTGGAGGAGATCTCTTAGACAGAGAGTGGGACTAGAAGAGGAATTAATAACTACAGATACAAATGACGATAATGCCAAATTAAACGCTGAGGAACCTGAATTTAAAAACTCGAGGGAGGAGAAGATCTCTTCACTAATTGCAACAGTTCCTAGGACTCCTGAGGAGAAGACCCAAAAGCAGATGGAAATTCAGGATGCATACTTTGCATTAGGCAACATCTATAGGTTTGGTCTCGAACAAGAAGACCAGTCTATCGACAGTTATCAAACCTTGTTAGAAAAGTACCCTGACACTTATCATCGAATTGACGCTTTATATGCTCTTTATACCTTGTTTCTTGAAAAGGATCCGGCTGCTGCCAATGAGTACAAACAGATGATCATTGATGAATTTCCTGAGTCGATTTTAGCAAAGACCCTTATCAATCCTAATTATTTATTAGAAAAAGCCGCTCGGGACAGAGCCCTTCAGGCAGAATATGAAGAAGCTTATGATGCCTATGAATCTGGGGATTACATATTAGCCGATCAAAAATTACGGTCTGCAATTGCATCTTTTGAAGATGTAGATTTTATGCCAACAGTAGAACTTCTAACGGCAATGCTAAAGGCAAAAACTGAAAGTATCGTTTCATACGAGCAAGCTTTGATTGAATTTATTGAGAAATATCCTAATGAGCCTCAGGCAGATTTCGCTCAACAAATGATCGATGCTATAGCTCCTACAAAACAAGAAAGATTAGGAAACTTGAATCAAGAGTTCAGTGAAGATTTTCAACAGATCCATTTAGTCGCATTCACTTTCTCTGAAGACCGTTTCGAGGCGGACTCAATAAGAAGTAAAATAGATGCATATAACGAGCAAAACTTTAAAGTGAAGCTCTTCAGTGGATACGTTAACTTCAACTCAGCATCTCAAATTGGTGTTGTTTTCATTAATAGCTTCCAAGTTAAATCTGCAGCAGAAAATTATCGAAATGCTCTGAATGACTGGTTTAGAGAACAAGGTTTAACAGATGACTCAAATTTTGATATTTTTGCTATATCGCAAGATAACTTCACACAATTGTTTCAGAATAAGGCGTTAGATGAATACTTAGCCTTTCACGAAAAATTCTATAAATAAATGAGCGCAAAAGAGAGCATATCCAAGAAAAGACCATTGTTGAAAAAGATCAATCTTTTTTTATGGATTGCTTTTGTCCTTATCGTGATAGGTTTGCCAACTTACATCTGGGCAGTAAGCCAAAATGTTAATAACATGTTCGGTGGGCTTCCAAGTTATTCTCAGCTAGAAAACCCCGAGCAAAACTTAACTTCTTTACTTTTTACCTCTGATGGTGTTCAGCTAGGTTCTGGTTATTACAGAGACAATCGGAATCCTATCACTTATGATCAATTAGGAGATAACTTGGTAAATGCGCTCTTGGCTGCAGAAGATATTCGGTTCAATCAGCACTCAGGTATAGATCTTGAAAGTATGTTCAGGGTGGCATTTGGTGTCCTGACTTTGAGTCCTAAAGGTGGTGGCTCTACCGTAAGCCAGCAACTCGCCAAAAATTTATTCAATACCCGAATTATTGATGATGGAGAAAAGGGAAGCTTAGAAGGTAAGAATGGGTTTTTAGACCAGCTAATCTACAAAACCAAGGAATGGATCTTATCAGTAAGACTCGAAAGATCTTATACCAAAGAAGAGATCATGGCCATGTATTATAATACAGTTGAGTTTGGTAATAATGCATATGGTATCAAATCTGCGGCAAAGACCTATTTCAATAAGCTACCCTCAGAATTAACTGTATCAGAAGCTGCAGTTTTAGCGGGTATGCAGAAGGGTGTCACAACTTACAGACCAGATATAAATCCTGAAAACTCTAAGAGTAGGAGAAACGTGGTGATGAGCCAAATGGTGAAATATGATTTCTTAAGTCAAGAGGCTTATGATACGCTGAAAAAACAAGATATCAACATTGACAGTTTTAGCCAGCAAGACCAAAACACTGGATTGGCTCAATATTTTCGAGAAGAGGCGAGAAAAGATCTGAGGATCTTGTGCGAAAAATTGGGCTATGACTTATATGGAGATGGTCTAAAAATATATACAACAATCGATTCTAGAATGCAGCTTTATGCTGAACAGGCAATGGACAGTGCTATGGCAGCTTTACAACTCAAGTTTGATACGCTTCTGGCTAATGAAGGTAGAGATCTATGGATCGATAACGATGGCCGAGAATTAAGGGATTTCTTTGAAGAGAGTGTGCTACCAAGAACTAAGGCTTATAGAACTCTGGTGAGTAAATATGGAGAAGATTCAGATTCAGTTGATTTTTATTTAAATAAAAAGAAAAACATGACTGTCTTTTCATGGGGTGGTGATGTTGACACAACCTTCTCAACAATTGACTCATTAAGATACTACAAACAATTCCTTCAATCTGGTTTTATGGCTACCAATCCTAATACGGGAGGAATTAAAGCTTGGGTAGGTGGAGTTAATTTTAAACATTTCAAATTTGATCATGTCCGCCTGGGTAAAAGACAACCAGGATCATTATTCAAACCATTTGTTTACGCAACTGCTGTTGAACAAGGATATTCACCTTGCTATACTTTCAAAGATGAGGCGGTGGCAATTCGTACGGGCAATGGCGATGAGATTTGGGATCCTTCAAATGCTTCAGGAACATTTTCTGGAGAAACTTATACCCTCAAAAGAGCATTAGCCAACTCAAAAAATTCAATTACAGCAAGGGTAATGGATATAGTCAAACCTTCGAAAGTCGTAGATATGGCAAAAAGAGTTGGTATAAAAAGTACAATCCCTCCCTACTATTCGGTTGCTTTAGGTACTGAAGACGTCTCTCTTCATGAAATTATAGGCGCTTACGGAACTTTTGTGAACAAAGGGACTCATATAGAGCCTTATTATGTAAGTCGAATTGAGGATAAATATGGCAATGAGATCTATAATCACGTGCCGAGGAAGAGTAAAGCAATTAATGAAGATGTTGCCTACATCATGCTAAATATGATGCAGGAAACTGTTAGATCAGGTTCTGGTGTAGGTTTGTGGTCATCGGCTCCAAGGTTTGGATATGAACTGACCAACTATGCACAAACTAAAAATTCCATTGGTGCTAAAACAGGCACCACTCAGAATGCATCTGATGGTTGGTTTGTAGCTGTCACTAATGAAATGGTTGTAGGTGCTTGGGTTGGTGGAGATGATAGAGCCATCCACTTTACCAGTTGGCCTGATGGACAGGGAGCAAGAACTGCAATGCCAATAGTTGCAAGATTTATGAAGAAGGTCTATTCAGACAGTACCCTAAACATTCAAAAAACACTATTCGAAAGACCGCCTAACTTGTCCATGGAAATAGACTGTCAGAAATTTGAGGATGTGTTGAATAGCTCTGATTCAACCGACATCTATGACGATGATATTTATTAATTTCGACCCATGTCGGTCACCCGAATTGCTCCTTCAGACGCTTTAAATCTACCCGATGAACCAGGTGTATATAGATTCTTTGATGATGAAAAACTCATCTATGTAGGCAAGGCCAAAAGTCTGAAAAAAAGAGTTTCTAGTTATTTTAATAAGCAAACTGGAGTAAGCAGAAAAACCAAAAGGCTGGTTTCTGAGATCAAGGCCATTGAGGTTACCTTGGTTAACAATGAATTCGATGCTTTACTCTTGGAAAACACGCTGATCAAGCAAAATCAGCCTAAGTACAACATCCTGCTAAAAGATGATAAGACCTTTCCTTACATCTGCGTTTCAAATGAGCGGTTTCCACGGATTTACAGCACTAGAAAGTTCTTGCCTTCCAACGGTACATATTTTGGCCCTTTTGCCAATGTTAAGGCGATGAACAATGTCCTTAGGTTGATCAATAATGTTTTTACTCTAAGGACCTGCAGGTATGAACTGAGCGAGGAGAATATTGCTAAAGGAAAATTTAAGGTCTGTCTTGAGTATCATATTGGTAACTGTAAAGGACCATGCGAAGGTCTACAATCTGAAGAAGAGTATCTCAAGGATATAGAGCAATCGATCAATATTTTGAAAGGTAATTTATCCATGCCTAAACAATACTTCAAAGAGCACATGGCTGATGCTTCTCAAAAGCTTGAATTCGAAAATGCTCAGAAGTTCAAAGACAAATTAGAGCTGGTAGATAGATTTCAATCTAAATCTGTGGTAGTTAGTCCTAAACTGACAGATTTAGATGTCTTCTCCATTTTATCAGACGAGAAATGGGCGTTTGTGAACTACCTAAGAATCAAGAATGGAACGATCAATCTGTCTCAAACCAGTGAAATCAAAAAGAAATTGAACGAATCAGATGAAGACATTCTTGCTCTTATGATCGTTGAATTGAAAGATAAATTTCAAAGTACAGCAAGAGAAGTTTTAGTGAACAGACCACTGGAATTAGAAGCTAATAATTTCAAGGTAATAGAACCTCAGATCGGTGATAAGAAAAAGCTGATCAATCTTTCAATCAAGAACGCCATGTTCGCAAAGAAAGAGAAATATGCATCCTTAGATAATGTAAAAGACAAAGGTCAACATGTATTAAAACAACTTCAAGCGGACCTATCGCTCAAAGAATTGCCAACCCACATAGAATGCTTTGACAACTCAAATATTCAAGGAACTAACCCTGTTGCAAGTATGGTATGCTTCAAAATGGGTAGGCCATCTAAAAAAGATTACCGTCATTACAAGATCAAGACTGTTGTCGGCCCTGACGACTTTGGGTCAATGAATGAAGTCGTTAGCAGAAGATATTCCAGACTTATTCAAGAAAGTGCAGATCTACCCAAACTCATTGTTATAGATGGAGGTAAAGGTCAATTGAGTGCCGCTTGCGATGCGCTAAAAGAACACAATCTTTATGGCAAAATACCGATCATAGGTATTGCCAAAAGGCTTGAAGAACTTTACTTTCCTGAAGATTCATTTCCGATACACATTGATAAAAAATCAGAATCACTTAAGCTCATTCAAAAGCTAAGAGACGAAGCTCACCGTTTTGCCATAACATTTCACAGAGACCTCAGAAGTAAGAATAGTTTCAAATTTGAATTAGAAGATGTAAAAGGATTGGGTAAAGCGAGTGTGGATAAATTACTCAAAGAATTCAAAACTATGAGCAAGATCAAAGACACCAATTATGATGAGCTAGTAGCTATTGTTGGAAATTCTAAAGCCTCAATAATCAGAGACTACTTTAAAACAAAAAAGGAAGCCAAATAGCTTCCTTTTAAATATCTTCAATCTTGAGAAACTAGTATTCCCAGAGGTTGTGCATTTTTTCTAATAACTCCATTCTCTTTTTCATGGCCTGCTCGATGATAGAATAATCATAATCAGACTTTCCATATAGGGTTTGGATATTCTCATCATCAGTATTCTGGAACTTCACAATATAAGAGCTGAACAATCTCAGATCAAAGGCATGAGCGAAGTTTAACCTTCTGTCTCTTGGATTCTGAGGATTATACCAATAGGCCTCTTCCTTCATGGTTTCACCATATACCTTCTCAATATAGGCTACCAAATCTTGGTATTTCAATCTCACTATTTCTCTTTCAGTACCCGCTACAGAAGCCTTGGGTGGAGCAACCATAGTAACAGAGACAATGTCCCACTTAGCTACAGAGCGATTTCTATCAAAAATTAGATCCTCTTCAATTAAAAGAACATTAAGGTCTCCCTTATTTGCTGGGTCTAAAGGTTGAGCAGCAGCATCTCTTTGATACTCCACATCAATGATTGAATCTAATCTTGCATCAGAATAGTTAGCGAACCTTCCACCATCTCTTAACTTTAATTCAGCTCTATCTGTTGGCCTTAAAGCTTCATCATAATTACCCTGAGCCGTGCTCATGTTCTTTAAGTTATTAGTAAAATCATCTTGGGTCATGATCATGTCATCACCAAATCCCTCGGCACCATTCTCCATGGTTTGATAAGGAACAATCCCAACTTGCTGATCTAGAGCTTGACTTTGTGCATCAAAGAATTCATTAATGCCTTGAAGAATAATTTCAGTGATCTTAGATTCTTTAGCATCCCAAGAGGCATTTAACTTCTCGTTAAAATTCAATTTGGACCAAAGTCTCATACTCCACATAACATCTTCATCTCGAATAGGACGAACAGAAAATTCATTATTGAGCTTACGAGCACTATTAAGGCCAGCAACTCTTGCTGTGCTTTCAATTCCCTCTAAGAATTTAGCAGGATCAGTTACGGCACCTTGCTCATCCTGAGCAAAAACACCAATACTGATTAGAAGAAAAACTAAAGTTGCTGTTACCTTTTTCATTTAATTAATATTTAAAGTGAAGTCATCCGTAAAGCTGATTGGAATACGATCACCTTTATAGTTCAACCTTACGATCTCTTCAACATAAATTACGATTCTATCCCCAGATGCCATTTGACTTCTTATAGAGCTCAGATCTACTCGTGAAACTGGTGAATCAATCTGTAGGGTTCTCTTGGCATTTCTACCTCTCGCTAGAGTTATCGTTCCCTTACTAACCAAGAACTGAGAATCATCAGGGTATCGTTCTGAAAAATCAGGATCAGGAGCTAAAAACAAAGTCAAATTTGTGGGATTCTCATCTAACCCATTTTTCGCATCATACGGCTGACCATTAGGTCTTACATCAAGTTTAGGAAGTGGCACAGGCTTAGCTTGGAACTCTCTAGTACCAATAGGTAACCCTGAACTTGATACAGCAATGCTAACCTCTCTTTGTGAAGGGTCTACAATGATCTGTCCTTTATCAGAACCCGTCTGATAAGTACCTCCTGTAACATTGAAAGAAGGCTGATATGCAGGGCCTAACGCTGGAACATTGATCAATAAGTTATTTGCACAACCTAAGTAAAGCACTTCAACAGATTGAGATCTAACATCAATAACCGGCTGAGCTACCTGATACTCATGAGTAGTAGTTCTTGTGATTGTTCCACCTTCACCATCTTCAGCTGTAATTTCAACCTCAAATGATTTTGAAGCAAGACCATTGGCATCATATGAGCCTGGAGTAGTCTTAAAGTTGATTATCCCGCGGCCATTAATCACATCTACCGTTTCGCCATTCAGCTTGATCTCCGGGTCTAGAGATGAGTTACCTAATGTTAAAAATGCTTGAGCACTAAAATCTAATCCTGCCGTTACCAAGTTAGACTCAGAAAGAATTGTCGCCTGAGCATAATCTATACCTGCAAATCTCCCATCGAGAAAATCTTCTGCAGCAATTTCAGTAGACTGTTGTCTTGATGCATTACTTCCACTAGGGGTAGATGTTGGATTCTGAGCAGCATTGTCATTATTAGCCGCGTTGCTTTGAGTAGAAGATGCAGTAGGTGTAGTTAGCGGATCAACATCACTCAATTCAGGTATATCTCCCGGATCTGTAGATACTGCCGTACCTACTAATCCTCTCAGTTTATTCAAAGCTTCTGCTTCTTTACTATAGATCTGATTCTTGTAAAATGTTAATTGAGCCAATACAGAAGCCAATGGAGCCTTATAGAAGTTAAAGTGAGCGTAATCATCAGCTAAGGCCTCTTTGTTGTTCTCATAGAACTTAATGTCCTCCGCTTTGGTGGCTATGGACTTCATCCACTCTTCATTCATACCTCCTTTTCCAAGCAGATCGATGACGCCATTCACTTTTCCCGTATACTCATCTAATCTGGCTTTTAGCTCTTCAGCATTGCCTAATTCAACTAAGTATCTCGAAGGTTCTTCATATTTCTTCAGTGTCGAGCGCTCATAAACCTTAGATGTATCACCTCCTGTAGAAGCTCTACCTATCTCTAGTTTCAGATTGTCTAAATAGTTAGCTAGTTCTGTAGTATATGACCTGATCTCTTCAGCTACTTTTTGTACAGCCTGGTCACCCGACTTGTCACCCTGGTTCTCAACATCAGCTTGAATGTTTGTAAGGACTCCTTGATTATAGTCCATCATTGACTCATTCGCTACCTCCAATCCATTCTCAATAAGAACGAATTTTTCCAATACCGTATCTTTAATCTGCAGTGCTAGAAGGGCAGTGAGTACTAAGTACATCATGCCTATCATTTTCTGCCGTGGGGATTCGTTTCCTCCTGCCATAATTGATTCGGTCTAAATTATTGGTTGTTAGTTTGCTTCATTGCTGAAAGCATCGCTCCATACACCTTATTCAATGATGTGATGTTCGAGTTCAATTGTGTCATTTGTGCCTGAAATTCCTCTGTTGCTTTAGCGGTATTCATAGCTCCTTTGATCATGGTCTCCATGTTCGTCAAGTAACCTTTCATGTACTTGGCTACTGACTCGGTATCTGTTAATTCCGCTTTGTAAGCACCACTCAAAGCTTGAAGTTGGTTAGCTGCATCCTTAAGCTGAACTTGATATTTTTCAGTGGCATTTTTTAACTCAGCTTGATTAGCTCCAGTACCTTTTACGTTTCCTGCCACTTCTGCAAAAGCTGCAGCAGCTTGGCTTGAGGACTGATCAATTTTGGAGAGAGATGCAGCAGCTGTTTTAGCATTCTTAGCATATTCATCTGTTGCAGCTGCAGCATTAGACATTTGAGCCATTTCCTTAGCATTATTAGCTAGATTATCCATGCCAGCTTTTAGATTAGCCAACCCATCTTTGCTGATGGCTGCTTGCTTTAGCATTTTCTCCAAAGAGATATCATCTTTACCTGATGCGCCATCTTGATTACTTACTGTCGCTTTAAAAAGCTCTTTGGTATAATCAGTGGCCTTAGGCTCGAATGCACTAAATGCAAAGATCAAGGCTTCAGTACCAAGGCCAATAATAAGCATTAGTGTCGCTCCGGCCCATCCGTTCAATTTGAACATAGCACCGATAATTACAACTGAGGCGCCTAATCCGTAGATTTTCGGCATTACGTTGCCGTAGAAGTTTTGAGTAAATTTACTAGCCATTTTATTTATCTGTTGGGTTGAAGATCAATGTTAGTTATTATTTTTTTTGGTTTATTCTTGTCCAAGATAGTCCATTGCACATCTAAAGCCAATTGAAGCGGAAGCTACATCCCTATATTCGAATGTCCTAGTTCCCGTTTGTAAATAGTAAGAGATGTCATTCCATGCACCCCCACGAACTACTTTCTTTCCATAGTGAGGACTTTGACTCTCTGTTAAGGAATCATAAGTGAACATAGGGTTCAAATCCCAAACAAGCGGGTTGTAAACAGGTGAAAAATCATCTCTCGCCCATTCAGCTACATTACCTGACATATTATAAAGATTGAATGGATTTGGTAAGTAGGCATTAACCGGGGCAGTGTAAGCATAGCCATCATCGTCATATGCCCCTCTACCTGGTTTAAAGTTGGCTAAAAAGCAACCATCTCTATTTCTTATGTAAGGTCCTCCCCATGGGTACTTTACGATCTCTTTTCCTCCTCTAGCCGCATACTCCCATTCAGCCTCTGTTGGAAGTCTAAATTTAGGGTATCTGCTTTCTATAGGCGATGTATCTACGAATGTACTTGATTCAGGGCCAGAACCAGCCCCGCCTTGTGGACCAGTTGCTCCTAAAGGACCTGCAGCTGCATTCGGGTCCGGATCATTATTTCTTCTTCCACCGAAGAGACCTCCCCCGCTTTCACGAGCGGCTTCCTGACCATTGTTCAAGAATATGGTTCTCCACGCTGCAAATTTCTCTGCGGCATCCCAACTTACTCCTACAACCGGATAGTTGTCAAAAGCGGTGTGCTTAAAATAATATTCTGTCATCCTATCACCGTAGTGATAAGTGAATTCTTGATCCCATACTTTTTCGTTGGGAATGACTGAGGCAATGAATTCTCGAGTATAGTATCTATCCCCTTTTTCAGCCAAATCAGCTATGTGATAAAGAAATTGGCGATATTCATTATTAGTGATCTCCACCGCGTCCATGAAGAATGAACTGACAGTGATCTGTCTGTTGAAATTAATTTGCGAAGCTGCAACATCTTCATCTGCTTGTCCCATATAGAATGTGCCACCAGGAATTTGAACCATACCATAAGGGAGCTCTTGATACCAACCTTCTCTATCGAGTACACCAAGAATTTGTCCCTCATCTATTAGTCCTTGTTCCTTACCTCCTCCTGAGAATATACTACACCCTGAAGAGAGAACTAGCAAAGCTAAAAACACTAGACCTAGTAAAGATTTTTTCATTGTTTTAGTTTTTTCACAGCCAATCCTAAATTACCCTCATTTGGCCAATGAAGCGGGAAAAATAATATTTTAATGTCACTATTCCATCGTTAGATGGAGAATTCTATCAAGACCCATCCTGAAAAAACTCTTGTTTAGTAACGGTATCTGGGAGTTCTTATGATGTTTCTTCCCAAATTTATTCTGTTATCTCTAGTTGGGAACTTGTAAATAAGCATTATCTCTTGAGATGTTGGCTCCTTACTATTCCTATCAGCTAGTACTAAATCAAGTGCATATCCCAACGCCAAACTTCTGTCTTTTAGTATGCTGTAACCAATCATTACTGAAGCAGATTCAGATTGTCGGTATGAAACACCTCCCCAAAGTTGGTCATTGTAACGCCCAAGAACACTCACTTCCCATGAGTAAGATTCAAATCCTACTGATTTTAATAATACTGTCGGTGTGATTGTAATTTCTTGGCTTAACGCGTAGTCATAGCCTGCTGATACATAGTAGTGTCGGACGAGTCGATTGGCCCTTTGATCTTGACCAAAGTCGAATTCAGGTTGAATTAAGTGATTTGTACTGAAACCACCAAAAAAATTTCCTCTTCGATATAGAATACCCAAACTCAGATCTGGCCTGATTTGAGACTCTTTGCCACTTAGGTTGGCAAACTCATCACTTGGGTTTACAAGTACTAATTCATCAAAATTTATAGCGCTAGAAAATATTCCAGCCCCTACCCCTATGCTCAAAGAGGATTGATTAGAAAGAGGAATATAGTAAGAGCCTGAAAACTTGAGTTCCAAATTATTAGAAGGCCCTATATTATCGTTTACTAAATGAACACCTAGCCCTCCGCTCCACCAGTTTGACAACATGCTGTAGCTGATAAATTGAGTGCTCGGTGCTCCTCCAGGATTGATTGTTCCATCATAGCCAAACCATTGTGACCTATGGATCGCAGTTAATGTATTGGCATTGGAAAGACCTGCAAAAGCCGAGTTATAATACATGGGATTAAACATGTATTGCGTGAACTGAGCATCTTGCTGAGCCTTTAAACCCAGAAAGGAAAATGTAAATAATAGGACAAATCCTAAAGCTCTTGGCATACTCAAGTAACGTAAGTTCGTGATCATTTATTTAATCACCTTATCAATTATACAAGAAAACCAGCCTTTGCCCTTACGGTTTAGCAAATTATAAATTATTCGCTTTTTTGATATACAGCTCTAACGCACCTGTCATAGACGGAGCATTCGGTTGAGGAGCTTCAATATCAATCACTAAATTCGCTTCCTTGGTGGCCTTGGCTGTTGTAGGTCCAAAAACTGCAATTCGTGTATCATTTTGCTTAAAGTCAGGAAAATTTACAAGAAGAGAGTTTATTCCACTAGGACTATAAAACGCAAGAATGTCATAAGTAACATCATCCAAGTCGGATAAGTCACTAGCAACAGTTTCATAAATTACTGCTTCAGAATACTTATAATCATTTTCTTCTAAATACTTGGGGATATCGTCTTTCCTTATGTTAGAGCAAGGGAATAGATATTTTTCATTCTTATGCTTCTTTAAGATTTCTATAAGGTCTTGAGCTGTTCTGGAACCAGTAAATACTTTACGTTTTCTAACTACAATATACTTTTGTAAGTAGTAAGCTGTTTGCTCAGAAATACAAAAGTATTTCATATCTGCTGGTACCTCAATTTTCAGGCCTTTACAAATGTTAAAGAAATGATCTACAGCATTTCTACTTGTAAATATTATGGCTGTATGATCCAATATATCAACCTTCTGCTTTCTGAATTCCTTTACAGAAATGGGGTCTACCTGAATAAAAGGTCTGAAATCAATTTTAATTCCATACTTCTTAGCCAGTGAATAATAAGGTGATTTTGGATCTGATGGCTTAGGCTGTGATACAAGGATAGTTTCAACTGGTTTCAACCTCTCCTCATGCGTGCTGTTGGACATATTCTTCCCTGCGTTTAATCCTTTGGCTTGTTTATACTAAGAATTTTAACACTAAAAAAGTGGGTATCAATTCTGTGCTGCAAAGGTAAGAAAATATATATAAGTTGCTACATGCACGTAATGATCGAATTTTGAAAAAGAGATTAATTAATCTGAAAAAGAGATAGATAGCAATGAGTACCATTAAAAACTCATCTAACCCCGTTGGAAATTTAAATTGCCAATAAAGCCCAGCAAGAGTTATAGAAAATAACACGATTGCTATCAAATTATTAAAGTTTTGAAATTCTTGAAAATGTCTAGTAATAGTATAGGGTAATGCAAAGAGCCAACCGAAGAATCTTACAAATAGGAATTTCAAAAAGAACAGGAAGAGAATAAAAAGTGATACAATCAACCAAGTGCCAAGAGTTAGCCAAAATGACCCTAAACTTAAAAAGTGGTTATTGACTAAAATTTGATTATCCAATTGGCTCGAAATACAGATAAATACAAAGCTTAGTATGGCTGAAAGTAAACTTGTGAAAAAAAAGCTCTCTGTGCTTAATAGCCTAATGCCCGAACCAAAATCTTCTCTGTATTTAAATATCAATAACTTTTCGAAGCCATAGACATAGGAGAAAAGCTTAGGATAAACTAATCTAGATACTGCCAAAGTCGCTAATAAGATCATAGAAATGATCAAAAGCGAATTCCTTAATACTTCTTGATGGGCTAAGGTTTCTTGCATTAAAATCTCGTTGAAAATCCAAAATGTATTTTCGACTGGTTAAAATTAACAGGTCCTATTGAATTCGATGTACCTAAAGCATAAACAAAATTGAAAACTCCTGAATTTGTTGCAAAACTGATACCTGTTCCAAAACCCATCAAATAGTTGGTGTCCTGGTTTTCTTGACCTACGAAGCGCTCATTAACGAATCCCAGATCTGTGAAAAGAAGTAAATAAGATACATCATCCAAGAAAAAACGAGATTCTATATTACTATAGAGAAAACTAGTGGCAAAAAAGGTAGCTTCATTAAATCCTCTAATAGACTTTAAACCTCCAACCCTATAAGCGTCATTCTGAAATAAGTTAGGGTTGTTTAACCAACCACCATTTAAGCCTGTAAGAAGCACTGCCTTTTTTCCAATAGACCAATATTGTTCGGCTTGGAGGTCATATTGATATTGTATACTCTTAAGATCAACATTTTGATATAGCTCATTGGAAATTCCTGAATTAGGTTGGATTATCTTATTTCCCACAGTCCCTGATAGCTCTAAGTTCAAGCCTCTGCTTGGAAGAATATTATCATCTGGGCTATTGAAACTAAATTTCAAGCCGTACCTGCGGTATTGAAAATCTAAAATATTAGGCAATTGGGTATTATTGTCATACTGAGAGGTAGCTATTAGGTCTGTATTAATGAATTGAGAGACCACACCTAAACTGGCATTGAGTCCAAGATTAATATTGAAGTCTATTCCAAAGTCCCTTCTATTAAATGTTGAGTCTTGTTTTAAAAAATTAAAACTTGTCTCCAATGAAATGGCACTGCCTAAAATATGCGGATGGTCATACTCTAATGCTAACCTTTGAGTTTCCTCTCTAAGTCTTCTCCAGTGAATTCCAATATGTTTACCGCTAGAAAAAGGGTTGTATAATTCTAGATCGAATTCTCCAGTGATTAAGAGTCCATTATCGTTACTGTTATTGGGTAAAAAGCCAATGATACCATCAATGGTGTTTACTGGTCGTTTCTCAAGCTCTATAGAAACAGTGGCCTCTTCATTCTGAAATGAGATCTCAGGGGGGCGCCACCTTAAGATAATTTAGCTTATTGATTCTTCTAACCAGCCCATCTACCTTTCTTTGATCATAGAAATCTCCAAGTGCAATTCCTAAATAGGATGAAGCAAAAGATGGTTTAATGATCTGTGGTTCTTCGACTCTTAACGAATCAAATGTGATCAAAGGACCCAGTTCAATTTTGAGAGATGCGGATATCTGTTTATTCATCAATTGTAATGAATCTAGCCTGATAGATGCAAATGGAAACCCATGATTTTCGGCATATCTCAAAACTTTACTTTCAAGCTTGGCTAAGTCTTGGATTTGAAACTTTTGATTCTTAAAGGACTTAGAATTAAAACCTATCCTCTTCCAAAATTCGTCATTCAGATCTCCTGAACTTAAATTCAACCATTCAAATTCGGGACCCACCAATAGGTCGGTATAAAGAATGTTTTCGGTATACTGTAGATTGTCCCACTTTGCTAAAAGATACCCTTCTGAATGAAGTTGAGATAACACACCATTCAATTCATCTATGGCTAACAAGGAGTCCGAAATATCTTGGGAGTAGTTGAGTTTTGAAAGGAAAGTTTGAGGTCGATCTTTCAATCGTATATCCAACTTTACAGACTGTTGAGCCAGAGATATATTTCCCACAAGAATATTTGCGAGGAATAAACCAATAATAACATGTCTGTGTAAAGGCATACCTTATATTTAAGTCAAATTAAAGAAACTTTGGCCGGACTCTACATCCATATTCCTTACTGTAAAAAAGCCTGTCACTATTGCGACTTTCATTTCACCCAATCAACGAAGCAAATTGATGAGATGGTTGAGGCCTTGTGCAAAGAACTGAAAATGCAGAATGAGTTTTTAGGAAAGGATTCTGTTTATAGCATCTATTTTGGTGGTGGGACTCCCTCTTTACTGGAACATCATCATTTAAAAAAGATCATGAAGGTCATTCAATTTGAGTATGACCTAGCAAGTAATATTGAAATCACCTTAGAAGCGAATCCGGACGATCTAACAATCGAAAAATTACAAAGCTTTTATGATAACGGTATCAACCGATTAAGCATTGGAATTCAAACTTTCAACGATGAACATTTAGAGTGGATGAATCGACAGCATAATTCAAAAGAAGCCAAAAACTCATTCTATAATGCTAGGAAGGTTGGGTTTGAAAATATCAGCATCGACTTGATCTACGCTGTCCCTTATCATGATCATAGCATTTGGGAAGATGAC
Organism: Roseivirga sp.; assembly: GCA_965661435.1. Classification (GTDB taxonomy): domain Bacteria; phylum Bacteroidota; class Bacteroidia; order Cytophagales; family Cyclobacteriaceae; genus Roseivirga. Next base: position 21,043 of record CBFIDS010000137.1, on the reverse strand, counting down.
CTCAAACAAGCCATACGGTTAAGGCCTGAACATATTTCTTCTTATTGTTTAACCATAGAGCCTAAAACAGCTTTTGGTAATTGGCTGCAAAAAGGTAGGCTTCAAGAGGTGGATGAAGATTTTGCCGCTGAACAGTTTGAAATACTTCTTGAAACGCTTTACAAGCACGGATATGATCAATATGAGATCTCCAACTTTGCACAGCCTGGTTATGAATCTAAACATAATAGTAATTACTGGCGAGATGAAAAATACTTAGGAATTGGCCCTTCAGCTCATTCCTATAGTGGCAAATTCAGAAAGGCGAATGTGAGCAACAATGCCAAATATCTACAGGGTTTAGCAAAGAACGATATTCCTTTTGAGGTTATTCAACTTTCTAAACAAGACCAGGTCAATGAATACATTCTTACTTCTTTAAGAACTAAATGGGGCTGTAGTCTAAGTCTCTTAAAGGAAAAGTATAATGTCGATCTGCTTATGTACCACAGAGATTACCTGAACAAGCTTGCCCTACAAGATTTGATCTATGAGGAAGAAAATCATCTTTTTCTAACTGACTCTGGCAAACTCTTAGCCGATAAAGTAGCCAGTGATCTATTCGTTGAATAATGAAGTATAAAATTTTAGTTATCCGTACCATATTCATCTATCAGTTCATATTGCTCCTCATCGCTGAACGTATCTAAATACTGCAAAAACCTCTCTACAATAAATTCCCTTTCTAACCCAGCCTCAAGGTATTTATATATCATGTCAATTTCAGCTTTTCTCGTCATTTCAGGGCCTAATTCATTATTAACTAGTTGAACAATATATTCCGACCGTTTCGCGATGTCTTTAAGGCTTTCTGTTCTATCTAATGAAGCCACTCTGAACTTAAAAAAATTGAATCTGTTGTCTGCGTTTCTGGTTTGATATTCCATTGACTCTTTGTCCCACTTTTGAGAAATGTTCCTGTATCTCATTCCATGTTCAGTCATCATTCTTTCTGCATGCTCGAGTCTCACTATAAAGGAGTGAAGCACAGATAGGCTTTCATATAACTCGAAACTCAAGATATCTGTACCTTCTTGATTTAGGGCGTACTCGATAATTCTATTGAGGTTCCAGATATCGCCAACTATAAAAGTCACCTACTTCCTGAATAGAAAAAAGGCTATCCCATTCTTGAATTTGATTTTCCATATAATTGGCAAATACAGGAAAGCTCGAGCGGAAGTCATCTAATTCTGCTTTTAGACTGATGAGTATTTTTTCCTTTTCTTGCTCTAGTTTTTGATTTTCAGAATACTGCTGAAAGATGAAAGCCATATAAACCCCAACAAATACAACAAATAGCTCTAGGAGTATCCATTTGACATTTTTACCTACTTTGAAAAATTTCTTGAAAAACATAGTTCCAAATATTTGTTTCAATATTGATTAATTTCATTCTTATGTCAACTGAGCTCTACTGAATCGGTAGATGAGCCAGATCAATCTGAAGCATTGAAAGATGAGAAAAAGTCAAAAAAGTAGGAAAGCAGAACCTGAGCAGTTGGGAGATGCCATACAAGAAATGCTAAAATCTTTTAGGATAGAAGATAAATTCAATGAAACCAGTTTGATTAATTCTTGGGAGCAGATAATGGGCACTCCTATAGCCAAGCGTACCTCAAAAGTATATATCAAAGATAAAAAGCTAATCGTACACATTACTTCAGCTCCTTTAAAACAAGAACTCAGTATGTCTCGCGAAAGAATACTTGTCCTTATCGCTAAAGAGCTAGGCACCAGTATTGTGAATGAGGTGATTATTAGATGAACCCGATTTAAAAATTTTTTTCTGATTAATCAGAAGTAATAAAACTCCGAGGAAAATAGATACATCTGCAACATTAAAAATGGGTAGCAAAGCAATTTTCATCCCTCCCCAAAAAGGGATCCATTCTGCGAGATAACCCTCCCAAATATCAAAATAGATCATATCTATGACCTGGCCATGAAACCATGGTGTGAGCGAATCATATGCTGCATTATCTAATAAAACACCGTAAAAGACACTATCAAGAAGATTTCCAATAGCACCCGCAATAATCAATGCAATGGCAAATAAAACCCCTTTTGGAGGAGCTTTTTTCATGAGTTTGATAAAGCTCCAGATGATCAAAGAAATTACAGCAAGTCTGAATAGCGTTAGAAAAAGCTTACCGTACAAAGAGCCAAAGCTTATGCCAAAAGCCATTCCTTTGTTAAGGATATAATGAAGTTTCAACCAGCCACCAATTAAACTGAGTTCGCCAGCAGGCCCCATATCCATATTGAAATGAACCAGAAGTTTTATACTCTGATCCAGAATGATAATAATCAATATGAATATGAAGTACTGCCTTTGTCTCAAAATGAAACTATCTGGCTTTGATGTCTATTCTCAGTTTCAATTCATCGATCTCAATTTCCTGAGCATTTTCTAAATGGTCAGAAAATGAAAGAGATAATGCCTGAGTTTCTACTGTAATGTACTCTTGATTCAGTTGAACTGCTTCTTTCACAAATTCATCACCCTCTTCGATCTTAATGTCAATCTTATCCTGAACCTCTAATCCTTGATCTTTTCGGACATTCTGAATTCTATTGACCAGGTCCCTGGCCAATCCTTCTCTTTTCAGTTCATCTGTCAGAGTTATGTCGAGTGCTACAGTAGTTTTATTCTCTGTGGCCACAGACCATCCCGGAATATCTTGGCTATTGATCTCAACATCTTCTAGAGCCAGTGTCAGTTTTTCTCCATCGATTTGGAGCTCCATCGATCCTTCAGATTCGATCTGTGAGATCTCCTTTTTTCCCCATTGATTTACCGCAGCAACAATGAATTTTACTTTAGGACCAAATTTTTGACCGATAGATCTAAAGTTTGGCTTCACACTTTTTACTAAAATACCACTGGTATCATCTAAGAATTCTACTGCTTTTACATTGACTTCAGATTTGATCAGGTCCTCCACATGTTCCACATAATGTCTTGTGGTATCATTTAAGACAGGGATCATGATCCTAGAAAGTGGTTGACGCACTTTGATCTTTTCTTTCTTTCTTAATGAATGAGTCAACGAAGAAATAGTCTGAGCTAAACTCATTTGTTCTTCCAACTCTGTATTGATCGAAGCCTCATCAACTTGAGGGAATTGAGTCAAATGAATTGATTCTTCGTGATCGAGTCCGCTCACAGAATTCAAATCTTGATACAGTTTTTCCATGTAGAACGGAGCGATCGGTGCCCCCAATTTGGCCACATTGATCAAACATGTATAAAGGGTCTGGTAAGCGGCCTTCTTATCTTGATTGTATTCTCCTTTCCAGAAACGTTTTCTGTTCAGTCTTACATACCAGTTACTCAACTCATCTGCCACAAAATCCATGATCAATCTTGCAGCCTTTGTTGGCTCATAATTGTCATAGGCAGACTCCACTTCTTTGATCAAAGAGTTAAGCCTTGAAAGCACCCACTGGTCACTTTCAGGTCGTTCAAATAATGAAATCGAAGCATCTTCGAACTTGAATCCGTCTAGATTCGCATATAGTGCAAAGAAGTTATATGTATTATGAAGTGTACCAAAGAACCTCCTTTGAACTTCTCCTACTCCTTCAATATTAAATTTGAGGTTATCCCACGGGTTAGCGTTTGAGATCATATACCAACGCGTTGCATCAGGTCCGAATTCACCTATAGTCTTAAATGGATCAACAGCATTGCCCAATCTCTTAGACATCTTATTACCGCTCTTATCCAAAACCAATCCGTTGGCGATCACATTCTTAAAAGCAACATCACCATGTAGCATCACAGCCAAAGCATGAAGGGTGAAGAACCAACCTCTCGTTTGGTCTACTCCTTCAGCAATAAAATCCGCAGGGAAATTCTTGTTAAAGATGTCTTCATTCTCAAAAGGATAGTGCCACTGAGCATAAGGCATAGCTCCTGAATCGAACCAAACATCGATCAGGTCTGGCTCTCTAAACATTTTCTGACCAGAATCACTAACTAGAACGACATCGTCAACATAAGGTCTATGCAGATCGAAGTCATCTCCAATAGTCTCAGTCATAAAGCCAGCATCAACCGCTTTGTCTACTTCAGTTTTCAATTCTGCGATTGATCCGATGCATTTTTGCTCTTTCTTATCTTCTGAAACCCAGATCGGTAAGGGTGTCCCCCAATACCTGGATCGGCTTAAGTTCCAATCTACCAAGTTCTCTAACCAGTTACCAAATCGACCTTCACCCGTAGATGCCGGTTTCCAGTTGATGGTTTTGTTGAGCTCAACAAGCTTGTCTTTGTAATCAGTGGTTTTGATGAACCATGAGTCCAATGGATAATACAAAATTGGCTTGTCAGTTCTCCAGCAATGCGGATAACTATGCTCGTATTTTTCAACCTTAAATGCTCTATTTTCTTCCTTCAGCTTAATGGAGATCTGGACATCGAGTGACTTTTCAGGAGCTTCACCATCCTTATAATACTCGTTCTTGATGTACATTCCTGCAAAATCCGTGATCTCTTTCACATACCTGCCTTGCTTGTCTACGATGGGTACATCTTTACCTTCTTCATCTTTGACAAAAACACCAGGCATTCCATTTTGAACAGAGGTTCTATAGTCATCAGCACCGAAAGTTCTTGAGATATGAACTATTCCAGTACCATCTTCAGTAGTTACAAAATCACCAATCACCACAGTTAAAGCAGGCCTCTCCAAAGGAATGTATGGCATCAATTGATCATAGCCTTTGCCAACTAAGTCTTTCCCTTTGAAGGATTCTACAACCTTGTAAGGTATCAGTTTATCACCTTCATTAAAGTCTTCCAGCTTAATGTCTTTGGCCTTTGGATTGAAATAAGAATTCAATCGGTCTTTGGCTAAAATGACATTTATGGGTTTAAAAGTATATTGGTTGAAGGTCTTCACCTTCACATAGTCAATATTGGCTCCTACTGCCAACCCGTTGTTAGCAGCAAGCGTCCAAGGAGTAGTTGTCCATGCTAGGAAGAAATCATTATCTGTTCCTTCTACCTTGAACATGGCTGTGATAGAGGTGTCCTTTACATCTTGATAAGTACCCGGCTGATTCAGCTCATGTGAGCTTAGTCCTGTACCTGCTGCAGGTGAGTAAGGCTGGATCGTATATCCTTTATAGATAAGTCCTTTGTCATAAAGCTTCTTCAATAAGCTCCATAAAGTCTCAATGTACTCTTTCTCGAATGTGATATATGGATCTTTTAGATCTACCCAATAACCCATTTTTTCGGTTAGATCATCCCACTGATCCTTGAACCTCATTACCGTTTCGCGGCACTTCTGGTTATATTCGTCAACACTGACTTTTTTACCTATGTCTTCTTTTTTGATCCCAAGTTCTTTTTCAACCTGAAGCTCAACGGGTAGGCCGTGAGTATCCCAGCCTCCTTTTCTCTTTACCTGAAATCCTTGCTGTGTTTTGTAACGGCAGAAAATATCTTTAACGGTTCTCGCCATTACATGGTGAATACCTGGGGTACCATTGGCAGAAGGGGGACCTTCAAAAAAAGTGAAGGTTGGGTTTCCTTCTTTCTGTTCAACAGACTTTTCAAAGATCTTGTGTTCTTTCCAAAACGCTAAGATGTCTTCTCCCACTTGGGCGAATTGAGGCTGCTTATATTCTGTGTATTTTTTCACAGTAACTCCTTTTATTTTTCTGTTGACCCTACAAAAGGATCGTTTTCTTTAATCAATAAATTATGGGTATCAATTTCTTCGTCATCATCCTCTATGTAGAACTCATAATGTTCAATCAGGGGGTGAAAATTCTCGTTTCTTTTACCGCTATCAAAAACCATGATCAATGCGGGCAGCAAGGTTAAGTTGGTGAACATGGCAAAGAAAAGAGTCAGAGATGTCAAAAGGCCTAAAGCCACCGTGCCTCCAAAATCAGAGAAGATGAAAATGACAAAACCGAAGAAAAGGATGATCGAAGTATACAACATACTAGATCCTGTTTCTTTTATGCTATTACTAATAGCTATAGGAACGAAGAATTTTTTAGCAAATAACTCTTGTCGGTACTTTGCTAAAAAATGAATAGAGTCGTCTACTGAAATTCCAAAGGCTATACTGAAAATCAGTGCTGTGCTCGGTTTCAAGGGAATTCCAAAAAAGCCCATGATTCCTGCTGTCATTATCAATGGAATGAAATTCGGAATGAGCGAGATAATGATCATCCGAATATTCGCAAACAAGATGGCCATGATCACGGCAATAATGGCGAAAGCAAGAAGCAAACTAAGCCGAAGGTTCTCAATTAAGAATTTGTTACCTTTTACAAAAAGCAATGTAGATCCCGTTACTGCAGTCTTTACTTCGTCATCATCGAAAACCTTTCTTATTTCCGGTTCAATAACATTATTGATTATGGAATCCATTTTAACAGAGCCCATGTCAGCGATCTTCAGAGAAACTCTCATCACTTGCCCTGTACTGTCAACAAATGAATTCAGGAAATTAATATCATTACTTTGATTGCTGAGATAACCTAGGATAACATTTCTATCACTAGGACTCGGTAAACCATAAAACCTTTCGTTTCCATTATAGAAAGCTTGTCGAACTGCCTTGGCAAAAGACACAATAGAAACAGGGGTTGAAACATTCTCCAAAGGCTCTAGAGCTGCTTCCAAGCGCTCTACCTTCCTTAAATTTCTGGCATTCAACGTTGACTTAGGTTTACCAAAATCTATGATGATCTCTAGCGGCATTACACCACTAAAGTTATCCTCGAAGAAGTAAAGGTCTTGCTTGAGTTTAGATTTTTCAGGTATGTCATCGACCATATATGCCACGGAATACAATTTCGTAACTCCTACAATAGCTACCCCAACAATAATGGCAGTGAAAACAAATACTCTATACCTGTGGCGGTGAACCAATAGATCTAATAGGACGAGAAATTTACCTACAATTTTGAACTCCAAATGTTGAAGTTGCTTACCTCTAGGAGGGGGCAGATAACTAAGAATTCCAGGAATCAGTATGATACTCACAATGAAAGTTGCAAGAATATTGATACCTGCTACCATTCCGAATTCCTTCAAGATTCTAATGTCAGTTGTAAGAAGGACCAAGAAACCGATAGCCGTTGTAAAGTTAGTGATCAGTGTTACTAGACCGATCTTCCTAATAGTTCTGCTGATGGCTTTTACCTTATTGCCATGCTTCACAAATTCTTGGTGATACTTATTAATAAGGTATACAGCATTCGGAATTCCGATGACGACTATAATCGATGGAATGAGGCCTGTCAGAACATTGATCTTGTAATTGAATATGCCCATGGTTCCCATCACCCAAACGACAACAATACTGATAACGACTAGGGGAACGACAACTGATACCCATGACCTGAAAAATAGGAAAAGGATCAGGGCGGTTATCGCCAATGACAAAATGATGAACAATCTAATTTCTTGACTCGTCTTGGCCTGCATTACAGTTCTTACAAAAGGCATCCCTGAGTAATGCAGGTCTATACCTGTTTCTTCTGAAAATTGTAGGCCCAGCTTTTCAATGTCCTTCACCAAATAGTTTCTATTGACTGAGTTGAGTACTTCCCTTTCCATATTGATCAAGATGAGGGTTGCACCATTTTCAGGATTCAGTAATTGTCCCGTGTAGAACTTTAGCGACAAGGCTTTTTTGAGTAGGGAGTCTAATTCCTCCTGACTTTCTGGATAATCAGGAATTAAGGGTTCAAGGTCGAAACTTCGATTTTCAGTATTCTTTTGAACATTCTGGAGACTAGCCAAAGAAATAACGTTGGTCACCCCCTCAGCTTTAGCGATTTCATCACCTAATTTTTTGTAAGCATTGAAGTTATCGAGCTCATACAAAGAGCTATCTTTAGTTCCGATAACAAGGATATTTCCATCCTCTCCAAACTTCTCTTTAAATTCCTGAAAGTAGATGTAAGTTTCGTCTGTATCCGGAACTGCAGTATTGAAATTAAAGGCCAATTGAATATCCCTCGCCATATAACCCATAAAGGCGGTAACGACTACTACTGAGATAATCAGTATTAGCCTGTATTTCAGTACAATATGGGGAAGTTTAGACCACATTTTCGAACAAGAGCACAAAGGTAATATTTTCCCTTTTGAATCATATCCGAAAGCGATCTTATTGAGGTTTAGGAGTTTTTATCTTCCAGGTAACGAAATGCCTCTGATCTTTCGATATAAATTCATGGCATTAGTATCTGTTAGTCCAGAGATATAGTCGAGCAAAGACCTTATACCTATATATAGCGTGTCAGAATGCTCTAATTCATATTGAACATCTTCTGGAAGCAATCTATAATTGACTTGGTCTTTCTTAGAAAGTGAACCTTCTCTTTTATTAATAGCCGCTGGAACAAATGAATCTAAGAGACCATTGATGACATGATATCCTGCGGCTTCTATCTCTAGCACGGTTCTAGATCTATAGATCTTTTCAATCGAAACCATTTTTATGTCTTCCAAACCGTCCTTTAAAGGAATAACATCAGCTAATGAATGATCGAATTTTCCGGAAAGCATCTCTGACTCAACATCACCAAACAACTCAATGCATTGATGAATTAGCTTTCCAATAGTCAAAGCCCTCAGTGTAGAGATTTGTTCCCTCTTGCTTTTGATGTTTTTTAGCTTTCCAGGATCAAATTGTTCACCTAATATCTGTGCATACAATTCAACAGTATCTTCATGACTCACTAAGCCTAAATTACAGCCGTCTTCTAGGTCTATAATGTGGTAACAGATATCATCTGCAGCCTCTACCAGAAAAGCGAGCGGATGTCTGACCCACTGATTCTCTGATAATGACATCAGTTTTAATTCTTGTACCATGGTGTTAAAAGATGGCTGTTCTGAACTGTAGAATCCATACTTCTTTTGACTTCTCCTTGGCTTGAATTTATCCACAACCTTCGATGGTCTTGGGTATTTGGTAAAGGCAGCTAGTGTTGGGTAAGATAATTTTAGCCCTTGATATCCTGATTTGTTGAGCAATCTAAAACCTTGGGCGTTCCCTTCGAAGTTGATCAAATCGCTCCATTCCTGCTCTGAAAACTGGTTCTCTAGAAGATCATTATTTCTATTAAAATATTCTGAAATAGCTTCCTCTCCAGAGTGGCCGAAAGCTGGATTACCAATATCATGAGCTAGAGATGCCGAAGCGACAATGACGCCAATTTCGGAAACTGATATCTGCGAGCCCAAATTCGGATTCCTTTTTATTATCAAATCTCCAGCCTGTCTACCTAAGGATCTTCCTACACTACTTACCTCCAAACTATGAGTCAATCGATTGTGTACAAAATCATGCTCAGGTAATGGATGAACCTGCGTTTTATCTTGAAGCTTTCTGAACGGATGTGAGAAAATAATTCTATCAAAGTCACGATCGAAAGTCGACCTAGAGGTTTGTTGCTCTTTTGAGTTCGTTAAGTTGAAAAGTTCTTCCCAAATCATGCTTTCAAATATGGTGTGTTCTTGCTAAAAGCCCTATCAATAATTCGGAATTAAGGAGAAAACTGAAAAAAATCCGATTTAACTTAAAATAAGGTTGGAATGCAATCCTTTTCGTAAAAAGAGGCATTTCTTAACCAGAAATCGACACAGATTCGTAATTACTCTCAAAATAGGTTTACATTCCTTCTTAAATGAAGTGATATAACTGATTGACTGCTCACGATATATTATTGTAATGTTAAATTTTGCAAACGTTTGCGTTAATTTTGTCTTTATCTCTGTAGATAATGCAGTTGAGGAATTGTACTTTAAGCATTCGATTGCATTTTTTGGGCTGGTTTCGGCCTTAATCAAGTAAACTTAAAAATGATTGTATGAAAAAGTTTTTACTACTTCTTCTCGTTTTGTCGGTTGGTTTCCAAGGGGCGCTACTGGCACAAACAAGAACAGTTACCGGTAAGGTAACAGGAGCGGATGACGGAATTGGCATCCCTCGTGTTAACGTTACTGTAAAAGGTACCACGAGAGGTGTACCTTCTGATCTCGATGGAAATTATAGCATTGAGGTTTCGCCTAACGAAACATTGGTTTTTTCTTTTGTAGGATATATCGCAAAAGAAGTTCCAGTGGGAAATCAAACTACCATTAATGTTACTCTAGAGCCTGATTATGCTGAGCTTGAAGAAGTAGTTGTGGTAGGTTACGGATCTCAAGAAAAGAAAGAGATCACCAGTTCAGTTGTTCAGTTAGATGCTGAAGAATTTAACAAGGGTAACGTTAACGACCCAACTCAACTACTTCAAGGTAAAGTTCCTGGACTTAGTATCTATAACAAAGGAGGAAACCCTAATAGCGGATCAACTATCCGTTTGAGAGGTATTTCTACTGTAGGTGCAAACCAAGAGCCGCTTATTGTTATTGACGGTGTTATCGGTGCATCTCTTGATAACGTTGACCCAAATGATATTGAGTCAGTAAACGTATTGAAAGATGGATCTGCCGCTGCGATCTACGGTTCTCGTGGTTCTGCAGGTGTAATTCTTGTAACTACCAAGTCTGGTGAAAGAGGCGGAAGAGGCCTTCAAGCTACTTACAATGGATATGTTGCCAATGACAATGTTTTCAGATTCCAATCTGTAATGACTCCTGAGGAGTATATCGCTGCAGGTGGTAACGATGTCGGTTCTAGAACTCTTTGGCAAGAAGAAGTGACAAGGTCAGCAATCTCTAACGTTCATAACATTGCTGTTTCTGGTGGTTCTGAAAATACTACTTTCAGAGTTTCAACTAACTTCAGAAATATTCAAGGTGTATTGAAAAAGTCTGGTTTCGATCAGATCAATGCTCGTGCCAATGTTGATCATTATGCATTAGATGATAAGTTGAATATCAAGTTCAACCTGTCAATGACTAATAGAGAGCAGGAGTTCGGCTTCAATGAAGCAATGAGATATGCTGCTTTGTTCAACCCAACTGCACCTATCACTAACCCTGATGGTAGCTACTTCCAAGCTATTCTTTTCGATAACTTCAACCCTGTTGCTATTATTGAGCAGAATACTAACGTTGGGCAAAGAAAAAATCTGAACTTCAACACTCAGTTGAGTTACGACATAACTGACAACCTTACTTGGACAGCTAACTATGCTCAGCAATACACCACGTTCACTGGAGGTACTTTCTATCCTTCCAACTCTTTATTTAGAGGGTTCAACAGAACTGGTCTTGCAACAAGAAGAAATGATGAAACAAGATTCACCTTGTTTGAAACTTACGGTTCATATGTTAAGGACTTCGATAACTCAAGCCTAACAGTTTCTGCTGGTTACTCTTTCCAAGAGGATCAGGCTACTGGTTTTGGTATGGAAGGTGGTAACTTCCCGAGCAACGACTTAGGATTTAACATTATTGGTTCTTCGGGTAACATCCTTGGTGATGGTGCTAACGTAAGTATGTTCAGTTACGAATCTCCTGAGAACAGAATCATCGCATTCTTTGCAAGAGTTAACTATAACTTGAACAATGCAATTTTCTTGAATGCTTCGGTTAGACAAGAGGGTTCTACTAAACTAGGTGAAGACAACAGATGGGGTACATTCCCTGCATTTGGTGTGGGTGCTGACCTTCTTCAATACTTAGATTTGGCTGCATTCTCTCAATTGAAACTTAGAGCTGGTTACGGTGTGACTGGTTCATTGCCAGGTCCTTCTGGACTTGCACAAGATTCATTCTCTTATGGATTTGGTGGTGGTGGTTCTGTTAGCTTTAACAGAGCTGGTAACCCTGATTTGAAATGGGAAGAGAAAGCTGAGATCAACTTAGGACTTGACTTCGGTCTTTTAGGTGGAAAATTGAATGGTGCACTTGATGTTTATTCAAGAGATATCAACGATTTCATTCTTGAAAGAACTGTTGACCCTGCTGTATTCGGAACAAACTTAAGATTTGAGAATGCTGGTAAGCTAAATACTCAAGGTCTTGAATTGGCATTGAACTACTCAGGAATTGGTAGTGGTGACTTCTCGTGGTCTCCTGGTATCGTTCTTTCAACTTACGCTACTACGCTTGAAGAGTTCGTAATTGATGAGCAAGTACAAGGTAACTTAGGTGCTCCTGGTCAGAATGGTACTAACATGGTACGTGTGGCTGTTGGAGAGCAAATTGGTCAGATTTGGGGTCCTGTTTTCAACGGTGTTGATTCAGAAGGTGCTCCTATCTTTGCTGACATTAATGGTGACGGAGTTGTAAACTCTGATCCTGCTCAAGCACTTGATGCTAATGCCGACTTCCAAGAATTAGGTAATGGTATCCCTTCGATCGAGATTGGATGGACTAACCAAATGACATACGGAAATTGGGACCTGAACATGTTCTTCAGAGCTGCTTTAGGTCATAGCTTAGTAAATACTTTCAGAGCATTCTACGAGCCAATCGACCCAGGAGCAATTAACTCTTATAACAGAACTAAAACTGACCTTCAAATTGAAGATCTAACAGTTGCGCAATACAGTTCGTTATATGTTGAAAAGGCTGACTTCTTTAGATTGGATAACGCAACACTTGGTTATAACTTTGACATGTCGAACAATGATATGTTCAGTAATGTTAGAGCTTTCTTAAGTGTTCAGAACGCCTTTGTTATCACCAACTATACTGGTGTAGATCCTGATCCTTCATTACAAGATTCTGGATCTGTAGACAATGGTGGTTCAGCCGGTGGTGCGAACCCACTTGTGCCTGGTATCGACAGAAGAAATAACTATTTCACTGCGAGAACATTCACATTTGGTGTAAACGTAGGCTTCTAAAAAAGAAAAATAGATATTATGAAATATACAGTAAAACTACTCACTGTCGCATTAACCCTATTCACAATAGGAGCATGTACAGATTTAGAAGAGGAAATCAAAGATGGTTTCACAAAGGACTTCGATCCTAACAACCCTGGAGTCGGAGTAAGCAACAACGTAAACAAAGCACAACCACAAGATGGTTTAGCTGCTGCGTTCGGTAGACTATTTGGTGGTACTGCTGGTCATAACGGATACTTCTCACTTCAAGAGGTGTCAACTGACGAAGCAGTTATTACTCAAAAAGGTGGTGACTGGTTTGATGGTGGTATCTGGCTAGATATGCACAGACATCAGTGGACTTCTACTCACCCTGCATTAAACAACTTTTGGAATACTGCTTACGGTGCAATCAATGAGTGTAACCGTTTGATAGCTGATGGACAAAATGCAGCTGGTGAAGCTCAATTGAGAACATTAAGAGCATATTGGTATTGGAGATTGATGGACTCTTTTGGTAGAGTTAAGATCGTAACTGCACCAGGTGTAGATGCTCCACAAGCTACCAAACAAGAAGTATTCAACTTTATAGAAGCTGAACTCCTTGCATCTATTCCTAACCTTCCTTCTGGAAGACAAGAATATGGTAGGGTCAGTGATCTAGGTGCTCAAGCTTTCCTCTCAAGACTTTACTTGAATGCTGAAGCTTATATTGGTACTCCTAGATATGCAGATGCTATTGCTGCTGCTGATGTTGTGATCAACTCAGGTGTTTATAGCCTTACAGATGATTACGCTGCAGTATTCGGACCAGCAAACGTAGACGATCCAGAGCACATTTGGGTGGTTCCATTTGATGAGCAAACTGGTGGAGGTATGAACTTCTCTCAGATGACACTTCACTACCCAAGTCAGTTGACTTACAGATTAGCTGAGCAACCATGGAATGGTTATTCAACTTTGGAAGAGTTCTATAACTCTTACTCAGATGCTAATGACGAAAGACAAGACAACAACTTCGTTGTAGGCCCTCAATTCGATGTAAGTGGTGCACCTATTTTGGACTTGGCATTTGATACTGCTGACCCTGATGGTGCTCCTATTAACTACACTCCTGCAATCAACGAGTTGGCTCCTAACGGTAGCCGTCAAGCTGGTGCAAGAATGGGTAAATTTAGCTTCAAGCTTAAAGGACGTTCAAACATGGATAATGATTATCCTTTATTCAGATACGCTGAGGTGTTAATGAACAAAGCGGAAGCTCAAGCTAGATTAACTGCTAACTGGAGCGATGCAACTACGCTTATGTTGGTTAACCAAATTAGAACTAGAGCAGGTGCTGCCACTTTCTCTTCACTTGATGCGAATGAATTCCTAGCAGAAAGAGGAAGAGAGTTCTTCCAAGAGTCTCTTAGAAGAATGGACCTTATCAGATTTGACAGATGGGGTGCTGCATGGTGGGAAAAACCAGCTCACTCTGATGATTTCAGAGATGTGTTCCCTATTCCTAACGAGCAGATTCTTTCAGCAAACGGTACTCTTACTCAGAATACTGGATATAACTAGGATTAAAATTTGATATAATTAAAATGGGTTGTCAATTTTGGCAACCCATTTTTGTATGAAAAATTTTCTATTCACCACTTTTTTAACTCTTATCTTATTCTCTTGCCAACAAGAGAACCAAGAAACTCTATTCCAAAAAGTCATTCCCACTGACTCGGGAATAGACTTTGTTAATCAATTAGATTATACTGAAGAACTTAACCCTTATACCTACCGTAACTTTTTTAATGGTGGTGGTGTAGCTCTTGGGGATATCAACAATGATGGACTTTTAGATATTTTCTTTTCAGGAAATATCGTTTCCAATAAACTCTACCTCAATCAAGGAGATTGGAAGTTCAAAGATATTACTGCTCATGCTGGTGTCGCAGACTCACAATTCTGGTCTACTGGCGTCACATTTGTAGACATTAATGCAGATGGTTGGTTAGATATCTATGTTTGTAAATCGGGCCCACCTAGTGATGATCCAGGAAGAAGAAATTCTCTCTACATCAATCAAAAAGATGGCTCATTTCAAGAAGAAGCGGCCAAGTACAATTTAGATTTTAGCGGACTTGCTACTCAAGCGGCCTTCTTTGATTACGATAAAGATGGAGACCTAGACTGCTATCTATTGACCAATTCTTTCAAATCAGTAGGTATAGGACAAGAAATTATTCGTGGTCAGAGAGAAGTACCGAGTGAAGATAATGCAGGTAATAAGCTACTAAGAAACGACAATGGTCAATTTATAGATGTAACTCTGGAAGCTGGAATTTTTACAAGTGACATAGGATTCGGACTAGGAATCACCCTTGCAGATTACAACCAAGACAACTGGCCAGATATCTTTATCTCAAATGATTTCTATGAAAAAGATTATCTCTATATCAATGATCAAGACGGTACCTTTTCAGAAGAATCTGAAAACTATTTCGAAAGCTTGAGCATGGGCTCTATGGGTGCCGATGCCAGTGACCTAAACAATGATGGACTTCCAGAGATCATGGTTACGGAAATGCTTCCCTCCACCCTTTCCAGAAAAAAGACGAAAGCTACTTACGAAAGTTGGGATAAGTACTCACTCAATACCTCAAAGGGTTATTATCATCAGTTTCCAAGAAATGTATTACAACGAAATGTAGGTAATGGCCAATTCTTAGAAATAGGAAGGCTAGCGGGAGTAGCCGCTACTGAATGGAGTTGGGGAACCTTGATCTTCGATGCCAATAATGATGGCCTTAATGACATCTTCGTTTCAAATGGGATTTACAAAGATCTCCTTGATCGAGACTACCTCAACTATATGGCCAATGAGGAACAAATCCGGTCAATGATCGAGAATGAGGAAGATGTGATCACCAAGCTAATAGATGTTATGCCTTCGAAGGCAGTGGTTAATCAGCTATTCCAAAATAAGGGAAACTTTGAATTTGAAAGTATTAGTGAGAGTGCCGGCTTAGAAGAACCAACGTTTAGTAATGGAAGCGCCTATGGTGACTTAGACAATGACGGAGATCTTGACCTGGTGATCAACAATGTGAATATGCCAGCATTCGTTTATCAGAATAATACTGACAGTTCTACGAATCACTCTTTGCGTTTTAAATTAAGCTCAGAGGATACAGGAAACACTTTTGCCATAGGTACTATGATCAAAGCATGGGCAAACAACATGCAGTTTTCCGTTTCGAACTTCCCTTCAAAGGGTTTTCAAAGCTCTGTTGACCCTAAGGTCCATTTAGGCTTAGGCTCCATTGAAGAAGTTGATTCCATTCAGATCATTTGGCCAAATGGAACAACAACGCGGCTCGAAAATATAAAAACGAATCAACTAGTCTCACTTGAGGAACCAGAGAAGAGTGAACTCAACATGGAGAAAGTACCCTTCAAAAATAGATTTTTAACACAAACCGACCCAGTCATAGACTATGTACACGATGAGAACCTTTTTGTAGACTTTGATCGAGAAAGACTTTTGACAGAAATGTACCAAAATGAAGGTCCCGCCATGGCGCAAGTTGATCTTAATGGCGATAGAATCGAAGACTTTTACCTTGGCGGATCTAGAGACCAAGCTGGCCAGATATTTCTAAGCAATGGTTCTGGTTATGAAAGCATTCAGCAGTCTAATTTTGAGTTAGATAAAATTTCTGAAGATATAGATGCTGTTTTCTTCGATGCTGATCAAGACAATGACATGGATCTTTATGTAGTTAGTGGAGGAAGATCTTACAGTCGTAGCTCATCCGCTTTAATGGATAGGCTTTACCTAAATGATGGAAGTAACAACTTCTCGAAGTCTACCCTGAACTTACCTTTCACCAACTATCATAGCAATGGTACAGTAAGTGCTGCTGATTATGATAAAGATGGAGATCAAGACCTTTTCATAGGAGAAAGATTCGATGCATTTACCTATGGTACTGGAGGAAGAGGTTTCCTTTTCAAAAATAATGGCCAAGGTCAATTCACAGATGCGACTTCAGAGACTCCTGCCTTTTTAGAATTAGGAATGATCACTGATTCACAATGGTCTGACATAGATAAAGATGGTGATATTGACTTGGTCGTTTCTACAGATTGGTCTAGTGTTCACTTGTTTGTGAACGAAAATGGAAGTCTAATAAAGTCTGATCAAATCGAAAAGATCAGAGGTTGGTGGAAAAAGATTTTAGTAGAGGATATTGACAATGATGGTGATCTCGATATAGTGGTAGGAAACCATGGCGAAAATTCATTCTTTCAATCAAAGACAAGAATGTACATTAGTGATTTCGATCAGAATGGTACTAAGGAACAGATTATCTGTGAAAACATAGATGGGAAATATTATCCCATCATAGATAAAGATGAACTTATCAAGCAGCTTCCCTCGCTAAAAAAACAGCTCGTTTACTTCGAAGACTATGCTGATAAAACTATCAATGAGCTATTCCCGAAAGAAGTACTGGATCAAGCTATCGTTTTCGAGGTTGACGAAAGAAGGTCGGGTATTTTCTATAATGAAAAAGGGAAATTCTCTTTCAAGGAGCTGCCGAAAGAAGCTCAATATGGCCCTGTCTATGCCATTGAGACTGACGATATCGATGGAGACGGATTTACTGACTTGATTTTAGGTGGTAATCAGTATTTAGTAAAACCACAGTTTGGAAGATATGATGCCCTAAAAGGATTAATTTTATTTGGGTCAGAAACTGGATTCAATAGTCAGAAACTGGAATTTTTAAACATAGATGGCCAAATTAGACAGATCAAAAAATTGACAATAAAAGATGCAAAAAAGTATCTGTTCATCATTAATAATGGATCGCTGTTGACTTATGAGAAGGAGAATTAATGTATGGATAATAGGCCTGATCTCTTTAGGAGCAGTCAGCTTATCATGTGAATCTGAATACAACCAAGCTGTAAAAGCCGAATTGGCCAAAGGGGTACGATATGATTCTTTATTTCATGGTATTTCTTTCGGACAAGGTAAAAAAGCTTTCTATGATCTTTGTTGGGAGAAAAACAGAGAAGGTTTATTCAATGCTGGAAATAGAAAGAATTATATCCAGACAGCGCTAATCAATCAAGAAAAAAGAGAAGAGTCTATAGATATGTTCTTTTACCCTGATTTCGATGAACGAGAAAACATCATTGGAATGGATATGGAATATAGGTTCAAAGGATGGGCGCCATGGAATGAGGAACTTCATGCTTTTGAACTCGTTCCCCAATTAAAAGACACTCTGATGTCTTGGTATGGAGGAAACGGATTCATTGAAATTCCGGATGAAAAAGACAGCCTAGGTACCGTTTGGGTTAAAGTAGATGGCAACAGAAGAATTGCCATGAAAGTAAAAGATGATGAGGTTGTACAAGTAAAATATGCTGACCTTACATTAGAAAACTAATGTTTATGAATAGGAGACTGATCAAATCGGCTGCAGTAGTTTTTGGCATTCTATGCATTGCGGCCTGTGGTAGTGAGCAAAAAAATGACCCTTTGTTTAGTATGATGTCAACCGAGGAGACCGGTTTCGAATTCGAAAACAAACTCACCTACGACAGTATCTTTAACATCATTACTTATAGAAACTTCTATAACGGTGCGGGTGTATCCATTGGTGATATTAATAATGACGGTCTTGCAGATATTTACATGACCGCCAATCAACTTCCCAACAGACTTTACCTGAATAAAGGTGATTTTCAATTTGAAGATATCACTGAAAAAGCAGGAGTAGCCGGTCAAAGGGCATGGTCTACAGGAGTAACCATGGTAGACGTAAATGCCGATGGACTTTTAGATATTTATGTATGTAATTCTGGCGATGTAAGAGGAGATAATAAACAGAACGAGCTCTTCATTAATCAAGGAGATCTCAAGTTTGTTGAATCAGCTCAAGAATATGGATTAGCTGACCCTGGCTACACGACTCACGCATCATTCTTCGACTATGATAAGGATGGAGATCTAGATGCTTATATCCTCAACAACTCATATCAATCGATTGGTAGCTTCGACCTAAGAAGAAATGAAAGACCTAAGCGTGACGTACTTGGCGGTGATAAATTATTAGAGAATCGAGATGGCAAATTCTATGACATCAGTGAACAAGCAGGAATTTTTGGTTCGGTGATCGGTTTTGGTTTAGGTGTCACTGTTGGGGATGTTAACGGGGATAGTTGGGATGACATTTATGTATCAAACGACTTCTTCGAAAGAGATTATTTGTACGTCAATCAGAAGGACGGGACTTTTAGCGAAGTGCTAACTGAAAAAATGAACTCCATTAGTGGCGCCTCGATGGGTGCAGACATGGCTGATATTAATAACGATGGAAACAATGACCTCTTCGTAACAGAAATGCTTCCAAATGATTACGAAAGACTCAAATCCGTTACCACGTTTGAAGACTGGAACCGATATCAGTATGGATTAAATAACGGCTACTATCATCAGTTTACCAGAAACACCTTCCAGATCAACAACGGAAGTAGCTTCTCTGAAATGAGCCGATTGGCAGGCGTGGAAGCTACTGACTGGAGCTGGGGTGCTTTGATCTTCGACATGGACAATGATGGCTTTAAAGATCTCTTTGTAGCCAACGGTATTTATCAAGACCTTACTAATCAGGATTTTATTCAATATGCTTCCAGTGAAGAGATCGTTCAATCCATGGTCAGCAAGAACGGTGTAGATTACAAGAGCTTGATTGACATTATACCTTCCAATCCGATTCCAAACTTTGCTTACAAAAACCAAAATGGAATCAAATTCGAAGATGTAACCAAAGACTTTGGCCTGGCTACTCCCAGCTTTTCCAATGGTTCTGCTTATGGCGACTTGGATAATGACGGTGACCTTGACTTGGTGGTCAACAATGTGAACATGCCAGCTTTCTTATATAAGAACAACTCTGAAAAAAGAGCTGACCAGAATTATATAAGCTTCAAACTCACTGGTGAAAAACAAAACACCTTTGCTATCGGGGCCAAGATCTGGATTGAATCTGGTGAGAATCAATATTACGTAGAACAACAACCAATTCGAGGGTTTCAGTCTAGCATTGACCCTAGACCTTTTATGGGCTTGAAGTCCTCAGAACCTGTAAATGTCAAAGTCGTTTGGCCTTCAGGAAAAATATCGGAACTCAATAATGTTAGCCCAAATCAAATGATAGAGCTTTCAGAGAAAGAAGCTACATCAATGAATCTAAGTTTACCTAAAAATGATTCGAAAGCGACCTTTTCATCATCCGTTTTGTCTATTGACTACCAGCATGAAGAAAATGATTTTGTCGATTTTGATGTAGATCGATCTCTTTTCTTAATGAAGAGTACGCAAGGTCCAAAGATGGCAAATGGAGACATTAACGGTGATGGAATCTCAGACCTTTATATTGGCGGAAGCAAGGATAACGCACCTTCCCTACTCTTAGGTACTTCAACAGGATTCAAAAAAGCACTCAAATCAAGTTTTGAGAACGACATGATCTCAGAAGACCTTGAAAGTGTCTTTTTCGATGCAGACAATGATGATGACTTAGATCTTTATGTTTGTAGTGGAAGTATTGAATTCTCAGCAAGTTCCTCTGCTTTTCAAGATCGAATGTACTTCAATGATGGAGAGGGAAACTTCGAAAGATCAAATCAGATCCTTCCTAGCACTGCAAGATATGTAAGTTCAGCTACTGTTTCGGCTGCCGATATTGACAATGATGGAGATATTGATCTATTCGTAGGGGAAGGAAGCAAACCCTTGGAACACGGTATACCTAGTGATGGGTTTTTGTTATTGAACAATGGCTCCGGCCAATTCACTGATGCTACAGATGATTTGGCTCCTGAGCTGAGAAAAGTAGGTATGATCAGTGGAAGTTCATTTACAGATATTGACAATGATGGAGATAATGACTTGATCATTATTGGAGAATATATGGGCATAGAGGTCTTTACTTTTGATCAAGGTAAGTTCTCAAGAAATACCCCGAAAAATCTTGCCAATGCAAAAGGTTGGTGGAGCACCATTCACGCTGCTGATCTCGATAATGACGGAGACATGGATCTTGTTATTGGTAACCATGGTTTGAATAGCCGTTTTGAAGCTACAGTTGATGAGCCTATTTCGCTTTTCGTCAAAGATTTTGATAAAAATGGAACATTAGATCCGATTTTAACCAAGTACATGGCC
>CBFIDS010000136.1:0-47960 GCA_965661435.1 Roseivirga sp. | reverse complement strand
CTATAAAACTCTGAATCGATACCAGAGGAGAAAGAATGAAGCACTTCATACTTCAAACTATCAGGATGAAATCTATACAGTGCTCCTGTAAAAGTACTTGCCCTATAAGGACTCGAAACCGAGCTCTCAAGACCATAGATATAACCATCGCTACCCATATGCAATCCTCCAAAATCGTAATCGGCCTTCAGATAGCTACCACCCCAGAGTGGGTTTGCATCCATGCTATAGCTATTTTTTAATTCTCCCGTCTGAAGATTATAAGAAACAATGGCTCCTGATCCATTTTCCCCACCTATGGTTGAGGTAAAGAGTAGCTCTTGTGCATTGGAAAAATGAAAAGCAGTTAACCAAAAGAAGAGGAGAAGTATTTTTCGAGTAGACATATCTTTTTTGTTTTCAAAAAACACGCTAAAAAGCAGATAATAAGTGGAGTTCGGCGAATCTACAGAATTAATGAATTAGAAAGAAATATATATGGAAAATGGATGCAGAACTATGACTTTTATCATTAGTCAACTCATATTAAACCCTTAAATTCTACTGCGGTGATCCTTGGGCGAGACCACTCCTGCGAATATCCCGATAGCTATCGGGACCACCGCGTGGCCATTCTAAAGAATATTATTCAAAACCGAACGAGCTTCCTGCCCTTGTTGGTGGTGTCACCAACAAGCAACTATGAATCAAATGGGATTACCTGCGGTGATCCCCCAGGCGAGACCACTTCTGCAAATACAAAAGCTAATCCCGCAAAGCGGAATTCTTTTTTTGTTCCTTCCCAATACACAAGCAAGCTTGGTATTGTCCAGAAACAAAAAAAGCTTCATCTTTCGATGAAGCTTTTGTGCTTGATGTGGGCGCTGAGGGATTCGAACCCCCGACCCCCTCGGTGTAAACGAGGTGCTCTGAACCAACTGAGCTAAGCGCCCTTTTTACAATTTTCAACTCCTAAAGAGTTACTTTCATGTAAATCGGAGTGCAAAGCTAGCACCCGATTCGAATATTGCAAACGTGCTTATGAAATAATTTTCAAAAAACAAAAAACTTCATCTTAATCCGCAAATAATCACGGGCCAATAAGGTTTAATGATCCATGATACTCAGACCTGACCCTTTAGAATTTTATAGATGATCGAGAATGGTTTCTAAAGCCATTCCACGAGATCCCTTGATCAAGATCAGATGTTCACTCAGTTTAGCTGACTTTAAATAATTAGCCAATTTAGCTTTATCATTAAAATACCTACCTTCAGGAAAAGCCTTATAAGCGTGATTCATTAAGGCTCCACAGAATAGCACATGCTGCAAATGAAGTTCTTCACAAAGCGAACCGATTGCTGAATGTTCTTCTATTGCACTATCTCCTAGCTCAAACATATCACCTAGAATAGCCACTTTCTTACCATCCTTAGCAGCAAAGCTCCTCAATGACATTGACATAGACGTTGGATTCGCATTATAGGCATCCATATAAATAGTATTAGAGCCATGTTCTAATACTTCCGACCTATTCTGATCTGGGACATAAGCTGCTACGGCTTGTAGAGCCAAGTTCTCATCTACTTCAAAGTATCTTCCTATACAAAGTGCTGCGGCTATGTTTTCAAAGTTGTATATCCCGGAAAGTTGAGCAGTAATAGACTTTCCTGCCTTTGTTTTAACCTTTATGTGCGGCTGCTCTTCGGCCATTTCAAGCTCATAAAAACTACCCTTGCTTGGGAAGGTGATCACATTTTCACCAACTCTTCTTTTAGCTTTTTGCTCAAGTCTATTATTTCTTGAATTGACGAAAAGTGTCCCGCCTTGCTTACCCATGAAATCATATAACTCAGTCTTCCCTTTAAAAACCCCTTCTAGGCCTCCAAACCCTTCTAAATGGGCCTTGCCTATATTGGTGATCAACCCATGATTAGGTTCTGCAATAGAAGATAGAAAAGCGATCTCTTTTTGGTGGTTAGCTCCCATTTCAATGATAGCTAATTCATGCTCAGCGCTTAACCTTAACAGGGTAAGAGGGACACCAATATGATTATTAAGATTTCCGTTGGTAGCTAATACATTAAACTTTTGAGCAAGTACATCTCTTACCAATTCTTTGGTTGTCGTTTTGCCATTAGATCCTGTGATTGCTATGACAGGAATCTCAAACTGCTTTCTGTGATGATTTGCAAGGCTTTGCAATCCTTCCAGACCATCTTCAACAACTAAGTAACGATCGTCCTTGGCATATTTTGGATCATCAATGACTACAACTGAGGCACCTTTCTCAATTGCCTGATCGGCAAATTTATTAGCATCGAAATTAGGTCCCTTTAAAGCAAACCAGATATTTCCATCTTCGACAGTTCTTGTATCTGTGGAAACTCCAGTGCTATTCAAAAATAATGGGTATAGCTTATCTAACATTTGATTTATTTCAATGCTAATTTAATATCAATTGACCACATATTGCGTTATAAAATTGTGGGTTCCTAATTTAGTGCTCTAAGTACCTTCATGAAGTTCATTATTTCGCTCATCTTCATTTGTTTCACTATTCAACTCAGTGCGCAAGTCACTTTTGAATTTCAAAATGATATTGAAGTTATTCAAGATGGAAATAGTTTAAATCGAGCTTTTGAAGGCGGTTTGAATTCAGCACAATACCAGACTCTAGACCTAAATCAAGATGGACAATTAGATCTAGTTGTTTTTCATAGAATATCTAGAAGCATAACAACGTATATAAGAAACGAGAACACGTGGGTATTTAGCCCTATTTATGCTTCTCAATTTCCAGAAGATATTGTGAACTGGTTGGTAGCCAAAGATTTCGATTGTGATGGAGATAAAGATCTATTTACCAGCACGACCCTTGGTATTAAGGTTTATCGAAATATAAGTACTTCTGATCAATTGAATTGGGAAGTTGCCAGTGAATTTCTAACCATTGACTCAGGAACGAACATACAGGTAAGTCCTACCGACATCCCAGGCTTTGCCGATGTGAATGGAGATGGGGCCTTAGATATATTGACTTATAGATTCGGTAGTTCGGGCTCTGTAGACTACTTAGAAAATAGTGGCTCATGTGGCGAACTAACCTTTACAAGAGTTACTCGAACCTGGGGGGAATTTTACGATTGTGGATGCAATGACTTTTCGTTTGGTCAACCATGCTCTTCCTCAGGGGAAATTGAAATGCGAATTAATGGTACTTTGGAAACTAAAGGAACTCTTCATGCTGGAGGTAAAACGATCCTACCCTTCGATGCTGACAATGATGGAGATATAGACATCATTACCTCTGATGAGTTATGCAGCATTGTTGCTTTCATGGAGAATATCGGGACTCCAGACCAAGCCCTGATGACTTCATTTTCCCCTTACCCAACTAATGAACCTGTTGAATTCAACTTCTTTCCTTCAGCTTTCCTGGAGGATATAGACTTCGATGGATTAAATGACTTGATCATTTCAACCAATCTCGACAACAATTCTGCAGATATTGCCGACTTGGAAAATCATACAAAAGTATATTCAAACCTGGGAAGTAATGAGGTTCCAACCTTCTATAACTCAATGCCTTTTTTACAAAATCAAATGCTGGATGTTGGTGAAAACGCATTCCCCGAATTCCATGATTATGATGAAGATGGAGATGAGGATCTTTTTATTTCTACAAAAGGACGCATAAATGACTATGGCTCCATTTGGCTTTTTGAAAATACTGGCAACAGGTTTAATCCTCAGTTCGAACTAGTTGATGATGACTTTGCCGGCTTGAAAGCTTTAGACTTTACGGCAATTAAAACACGATTTGCAGATTTGGACAATGACGGAATTATCGACTTGATCTTTCAAGCGAGGGTTGGTCCCTTAGACAATCGAGTGTTCTTTAAAAAAGGAATAGACCGAGAGCAGTTTGAGGACAGACAAGATCTACAATTAGACGTGACAGAAGCCAGCAATCCTCTAATCTTCGACTTAAATAGAGATGGATTGTCAGATATATTGATCGGCCAACAGTTTGGAAGCTTAACATATTATAGAAATCAGGGAGCGCTTTCTTTTGCTGAGGAAAACAACTTTGGAGGAATTGAAGGTGACTTTAATAGACAAAACTTGTCTATTGCCATAGCAGATTATGGCAATGGAATAGAACAGATTATCACACTAGAAAGCCAAGGCCGACTACGCCTATATCAAGGAATTGCTAATCAGAATTGGAATATAAGTCCATTTAGAGAAGATATCATCACTTTTGAAGACGAGTTATCCTCACTTGATCTAGGGAGATCAAACTTTTTGGCTACTGCCGATCTTTTTGGTGAAGGGAAGTCCTCACTGGTCATTGGCTCATCGAAAGGTGGATTATACTTTCTGAGAAATATATCAGAAATAGAAGGTGAAAATGAATTGAGTGTCTCCATATCACCCAATCCAACTCTTGGAAATGTTAGAGTGCTCATCAATTCAAATGCCATTGGAGAGATTATTGACTTGAATGGTAAGCTCATTGAAAATGGTATTGATTTTGAAAATTCAGTAATACGCGAATTGAATTTTAGTGAATTAACACAGGGTATATATTTATTAAGACTTCAAAGTTCAGATGGTAGAACTGCGGTTAGAAAAATCATTATACAACCATGACGGTCTTCTGCTATTTACAGGTCAAGTCTATTCAAAACATTAAATTTGAATTTGAAGGAAAAAAGGATTTGGTCAATTTTTTGCCAGATTTATTGATCCTAGAAGCAGACAATCATTCTGAAGCCTTTACTATTCAGCAGTCAGCAGAGCTGCTTAAAAAAGGAGATAACATAGTTACTTTTATAGAAGTTGAGAAAGATGAAAAGATCGGAAGTTTGGCAAAGATCTTTGAAGCTCTTAGGAAGAATAACAAAACTAAAATCTTAGTGACTGGACAAAACATGATGCTGGAAAAATTGGCCAAAATGTTTCCCAAAGAATTTCAAAGAATTTCTAGTAATGAGGATATTCAAAAAAGAATCATCAAGCTGCTTAAACCTTGATATCAAACTTATCAGCATCTAAATGAGCCGGAAACTTTTCCCTAAATGATTGAAGCTCATTTGCTGAAAGTTCCAACATGAGGATACATTCTTTATCTTCTGAAAAAGCTAATTGTTCTCCTTTAGGCGAATAAGCGCCAGAATGACCGTTGTATGCAATGTCTTTTCCATCCTTTCCTACTCTGTTCAATCCAACTGAGTAACTTACATTTTCTATAGCTCTCGCTTCTAATAAAGTATCCCAAGCATTGACACGCACCGCTGGCCAGTTGGCCACGTATAGAAGAAGATCATAATTTAAATCTACGTTCCTAGACCAAACAGGAAATCTTAGATCATAGCAGACCATTGGACAGATCTTCCATCCTTTCCATTCAACAATGAGCTTTTCTTCACCCATATTGAAGTGGTGATGCTCATCTGCCATCCTGAAAAGGTGGCGCTTGTCGTAGGTCTGACATTCACCATCTGGTTGCATCCAGATGAGACGGTTAAAAACCTTACCATCTTCTTTGACTATAAACGATCCGCAAACCACTGCCTTTTTTTGAGCTGCCATTTGCTTCATCCATTTAAAAGTGGTGAAATTCATGGGTTCAGCCACACTTTCATGCTCCATAGTAAATCCTGTTTGGAACATCTCAGGGAGCAAAATCACATCTACTGCTTCGGTGATCTGCCAGATTTTTTCTTCATACATGGCCAAATTGGCACCTACTTCGTGCCAATGAATATCAGATTGAACAAGTGCTAAGCTTAGGTCTTCCATAGGTCAAAACTTAATAATTCTTATGGATAAAGCTAGCCATATCTTTAGCCCAAACCTGATAAGTAAGCTTTGAAGGATGTACACCATCACTAAAAAATGGATTTCCCTTCACTTGAATATTGTAGCGCTTCGCCCAAGTTTCTAGCTCTATAGGTTCGTTAGAAAAATAAACGTCATCTATTTCTTTCACCAGCTCAGTCAGCTTTGCTCCCAATTGCTCACTTCTACCTCCAATTATCCTTTTGATCAATGGTGTAAAGGCAGGGAAGATTTTGATTGGCGGTATGTTTGTAAAGAAAATTGGTGCTTCAGGATTCAGAGCTTTCAGAGCCTTTATCAATTTCAAAATATCTTGCGCCCATTGATTCGGGGAATTCAGTTGAAAACTATCGTTTCCGCCTAAGCCAACTACAATCAGGTCTGGTCGATTTTTAATCCTTGGAATTAATTTCTCCCTTACCCGAGCGGCTGTATAACCACTTCTGGCTATAACTTCCCATTGGATATCTTTCTTGATTAATGGCGCCAGTTCGGAAGCAAGCGTACCGGAAAAACCTTCTTGATGACTTTCCACCCCGACCCCAGCTATGGTACTCTCTCCAATGCACAAAAGATTGACGCTAGTTCTTCCGTCATACTCAACTTTACCTGAAGTTCCTTTAGCTTCCGGTAGCTTAGGCACGGATGATTTGACTTTTTTACCCTGCCTGTATAGAGCCGGTAGGTATGGCAGAATTGAAGAGTTGTGTATAAAAAATTTAAAGTTCATTAGCTCAAGCCTAAAGCTAATGAACCTCACCTAATTGGCTTTGGTTCAAGAATGCGCCCAAAGCTCTTGGTACTCTCTTTTCGGATCGTACATCTGTTTTTGTCTTTCGGTATTGAATTCTCTCCCTCCTCTTGGGTCGTTTCCAACTCCTGCAATGTAGATCCAATTGCCATAATTCGAGCACGGATCATAATCGATGAGCATTTTTTCGAAATAGGCCGCACCCAAGCGCCAATCAATTTTCATAGTGTGCATCAGGTAAGAAGCCACATTTTGGCGACCACGATTGCTCATAAATCCAGTAGCATTCATCTCCCGCATATTAGCATCTACAAAAGGCTCCTTGGTTTTTCCATCTCTCCATAGGTGAAAGAGTTTATCGGAACCCCATTCTACTTTATCTTCTCCAAGTATACCCTGTCTTAGGTATAACTTGTTTCCATATTTTTTGGCCACAAAGTGAAAGTAATCCCTCCAAATCAACTCAAATACCAACCAATAAGTAGAGCTGTTCTTTTTAACACATTTCTCGAACTTTTTCACTTGCCAATAAATTTGGCGAGACGACAAACAGCCGTGAGCCAACCAAGGTGAAAATTTACTTGAATAATCTCCTCCTATCAATCCGTTTCTAGTTTGTTTATAGTTAGCAAGAAGCTCTTGATCCCAGAGATAATATTCTAGCCTTTCTTTTCCTGCGGTTGCACCTCCTTTAAATTGGAGTACAGCCCTATCGTCTTTTTCAGGTTCTTCAAAATCCAATTCTCGTAGAGATGGAATATGAGTACCTATACCTTCAGGAGCATTGAGTTTTATTGGTGTTTCGACAACTCCTCTAACCTTCAATTTTTTTTCAACCGCTTTTCTGAATTGGGTAAAAACTTCGGGCAATTCATCTACGGGAAAATCTAGATCATCGATATGATAAAGTGTTTCCCCCCACAAAAATGAGCAAGGCATCAAATCCATGAGTTGCTTTTCTTGCTTTTCCTCATTGTGAGCAGATGCTTTCTGTCCATACAATTTCGAACAGTTGAATTCCTTTTGAATCGCCCCTAATTCTTCAACCGGATCTCCAATACGGAAATGCAAACTTGAACCCAATTGAAGGAGCTTATTCTTAAGATCTACCAGGGATTCTAGTAAAAATCGAAGTCGGTGTGCTCCCATTTTCTCAATTCCGAATTGAGACCCTTCCAACCAATCTTTATCTAAAATATAGACTGGTATCACTTGTTCGTGAAGCTCTTGCGCTTTATTAAAAGGCTCGTTGTCTTCAATCCTCAAATCGTTCCGGAACCAATAGATCGCTTTACTCATAATTCGTTCAACCTTTCTAGATAAGTAGCCGCTTGTTCAATGATTTGGTTCTTTTTTTCGGTCGAATTTTTATCCCAAACTCGGTAGATCATACCCATCCTAGGGTTGTCACCAAGCCTCTCTCTGTTCCTATCTAGAAAATCCCAATAGAGGCTATTGAACGGGCAGGCACCTTCCCCAACTTTCTTTTTATGATCGTATTCACATTGCGTACAATAGTGACTCATCTTATGCATATAATTCGCTGAGGATACATAAGGCTTGGTGGCGACAATTCCGCCATCTGCAAATTGGCTCATACCACGCGTATTAGTGATTTCCACCCATTCAATGGCATCGATATAGATCCCTAAATACCATTGATCTACCTCATCAGGATCAATGCCAGCTAATAGAGAGAAGTTTCCGGTCACCATCAACCGTTGGATATGATGGGCATAAGCATGTTCTAAAGATTGATTGATTGAATGGGACAGGCATTGCATTTTGGTTTCTCCTGTCCAGAACCAATCCGGAAGTTTCCGGTCACTGTCAAAGAAATTCTTATCAGCATAATCGGGCATATACTTCCAGTAAATACCACGCATATACTCTCGCCATCCCAAGATCTGCCTGATAAATCCCTCCACTGCTGATAAGGGAACGGAATCCTGGTTTTTTCTCCAATGATCTTCCACTGCATCTATTACTTCTTTTGGAGAAAGCAGCTTGGAGTTTAAAGCAAAGGATATTCTGGAATGAAACAGGGACCACCCTTTTGTTGTCATTGCATCTTGATAGGCTCCGAAAGAGGTCAAGCATTCCGTGATGAAGAAATCGAGCAATTCCAGTCCTTCAGCCCTGGTTACTGGCCATACAAAATTCTTTGGATCTACTGTGCCGATGGTCTTCACCTGCTTTGATTCAAGGAGATCAATGATTTCCTGTACCTCATGTCTAAAAGACTTGGGTTGAGGAACATAAGTGTCTTTGGGCATCTTCTTCCTATTCTCGTGGTCATAGTTCCACTTTTCACCAACAGGTTCTCCCTTATCCATCAACACATTATATTTCTTCCTCATGTTCCGATAGAAGGACTCCATCAAAAGCTGCTTCTTACCTTCAAAGAAGTCTGAGAGTTCTTTTCGCTCGGATAGAAAATGTTCCGTATTGAAGGCTTCAAATTCGACATCAATAGCCCCGCAGTATCCTTGCAACTGCTTATCCAATCTGTACTCATCAGGCAACTGATATTCAAATTTCTCTATTCCACTTTCCTGAATGATCCAGCTGAGATTATCTGTAAGTGATTGTTGATTCTTGGTGTCATCTAAATTGAGATAAAGCACTTTATGCCCTTTACTTTCAAGGTACTCGGCAAAAGCCTTCATGGCTAGAAAGAAAGCGATCACTTTCTGAATATGGTGAGTGGTATACTGTAGTTCTTGCTCCATCTCCATCATCACATACAAATGATCTTTGTCGACTTCTTGGTACCATGAGTGTTCATGGTTGAGCTGATCTCCTAGAATTAGTCTTAGTTTCTTCATACACCCTTCTGTCCTTTAGACACCTCCCCTTATGAAGGGGATGACTTCCGCGACTTTGATCTTCTACATCTTTCTGAACAATAAACCACTTCTTCCCAACAGTCTTTCCATTTCTTGCGCCACTCAAACGGGCGGTCGCAAACGGGGCAAACCTTGGTTGGAAGTTGACCTTTTTTCATGGTGAGATAACACTTTATAGTTATAGTTGTTTGACGCCTCAATCCTGCGGATAGCTCTCAATTCAAAAGTGAATTCCTAAAGAAAGTCAATCCTCCCAACCTCCTTCGCCAAGGAGGAGTGTCTGTGCTTGCATCAATGAGCAGAATTTGATCGATGCGACAGTTGCTAGAGTTTACTTTTGGCAAGGGAGCGATTTCGTAACCAAATTCTCCCCTAATCTAGGGGAGGTGGTCGAGGACCAGCGGGGTCACTGCATTCTTCTTCCAGGAATAGTGTGCTTTTTCAGAATTCGATAACTTTCTTTTTTCACCTCTGGATGATTCTTATGCGACCATAGCGACTTTCTGGCATGTTCTGATGCCTTTTTTACATCGACAATGGGTTGCAGTAAATCCGGATCAATACCTAACATCCTTACTTCTAAGGGAGGCATTAACCAAGGCTCATGAATAAATTCCTTAGGAATTTCCGCTAATTCTGGAACCCATTTCTTGATGAACCTACCTTCTGGATCGTGATCCTGACTTTGCTTGATAGGATTATAAATTCTAATGGTATTGATCCCTGTCATTCCAGCTTGCATCTGAAATTGTGGATAATGGATACCTGGCTCAAAATCCAAAAATTGGGAGGCTAAATAAATGGCTCCTTCCCGCCAATCTTGCCAAAGGTGATGGGTAAGAAAACTCACTAACATCGCACGCATTCTAAAATTAATATAACCCGTTTCGTGAAGACAACGCATGCAAGCGTCAACTAAAGGCACTCCGGTTGTTCCAGCTTTCCATGCTTCGATCAATGCTGGCTTATGCTCTTTCTCTAGTAGATCATACCCTCTGTTTATGTTCTCAAACTCATAGCTATCTTCCATCTCGAACTTCTGCACAAAATGGTCGTGCCATTGAAGTCTAGAACCGAAATTAGAAGACTGTCTTTTGAAACCATATTTTTCTTTGACCTCTAAGCGAGCCTGGTATACTTCTCTTAAACTCAAATTTCCCCAGGCCAAATAAGGAGAAAGTCGACTACAGCCTTTTCTACTTTCTTCAGGTTTAGAGATTGACTTAGAATAATTTGCTACCCTTTCCGTGAGAAAGCTTTTCATATATTTTCTTCCTATCGAGCTACCCCCTTCCTGAAAATTCGAATTTCTAATCTTAAAGTTCCCCGGAATTGGTTTTCCAAACTTGTGCTTAAAAGAAGAATCAAGTTGAAGAGTTCTCAGTTCATCTAAATTAGGATTAGTTACAGGCGTCTTCATCAACCCATGCCAATGTTTGAGCCAATTCTGACGGTTCTTTGCGCCTCTTAAAACGCCATTGTACATGAATTCATTCCAAGGAACATTCTGCTCTTTACAAAATTGAGCAACCCACTTATCTAGATCATAAGTCACTTTTAATCCGCTTTCTTCATGAGAGTATATAGATTTTAGATGATAGACATTAGACAAATTGACCAATAGCTCGCGCATTGGAGCATGAAGAACCTCAATTAGATGTCCAAGCGGATTGAGTTTAGCATTCATGTCTGTCAATGACTCCCAAACGAATCGCCAATGGCGTATATCATAGTGAGGATCAATTATCAATTCAGGGTCGAAGCAATAGAGTAAAATAAGCTGATCTCCAGACTCAATGGCCTTCTTTAAAGGTAGATGGTCTTTGAGGCGTAAATCTCTCTTGAACCAGACAATCGATACCTCTTGCTTTGACATAGATGCAAAAGTATTTGTCAGCTAGATTTGTTCAAGCTTTTGTGCTTGATGTGAGTTCTAAAATAAGCTCATTTGCTACTAAGCCAGCCGCTTCAACGGCCCCATCCATGTAGCCTGGAAAAGATGGTGCAACCTCACTGCCCGCCATGAACATTTGCCCATTGAACAAGGGTTCTCTAAGCAAAGTATTTCCATTATTCTGATGCGGAGCAACAGGCTGCTTGTAATTTGTGTGAGTGAACTTTTGGTCTCTCCAGGCTTCTTCTTGATAGGTGATCTCCGAGCAGTTGTCTTCGCCAAAGATATTCGTCAATTGAGCTCTTACAGCTTTTTCTCGTTCTGCTTTCGGCAAGGTTACAAATCCATCATGCATAAAGCCTTTCATGGCAAAGCCATACTCATTGGAATGATCATAGAACTCTGTAAGAGGTCCTTTTTGAGAATAGAAAGTGCCAATGCCTTTTTCTAACCAGAAAGGGGTGGGTGAGAAGAAGCCTACCTTTAACGATTCACCCATCCAAGTATGTGTTTGCCGAGCTATGCTTGTCAAACTATCAGGAAGGTTTGGAGAGAAGACGATGCTATTGACCATTAAAGTGGGAGGTAAGGTTGAGATCAAGTATTGGCTTAAGTATTGTTCCTTTTTTTCGGTTTGAATCCTAAATAAACCGCCTTGATAGTTTACCTCTCTTACGATTTGATCGAGTTGAATCTGCGCTGAATCTAGTGTTTTGAAGAACGCATTGATCAGGGTACTCGTTCCACCTTTAACTCTGTAAGTTGCTTCGGGCTGCGGAGGCATTTCGAAAAGCTGCTTCTCACCATCTGCTAATTCGTAGATTCCATATTTGCCATAGGCTTGTTCAATCTTTTCAATGCCCAATTCAATCAAGAGATTGATCAGGTTTACATGTTTATCTGCAAACCATGTGGCGCCCAACTCAAGTGTAGTTCCACCATTTTCAATGGTATGTATTCTTCCGCCTATCCGATCACGGGCTTCTAAAACCAGTGCATCGATGCCACTTTTCTTAAGTTGATAAGCTAAAGTGAGTCCGGCTAAACCTGCTCCAAGTATGATGATTTCCCTGCTTTGCTTTTCCACAAAGGATTAACTCCTTAGGCAAAGAATTGATTCCAATTCGTTAATTCTTTAATTCCACATCTATCATAGACAAAAGTTCCTCAGCATACTCAAGCATCTGTTCATATCGCTTAGAGTCTTCATCTGCAGTTCTTGAAAGAATACCGATCAAATGAGTATTTGTGTAAATGTTTTTGACAAGCTCAGGTAAAGGCTGAGTAAATTGTCCAAAATTTTTATTACTTCCGCCATTTAATAGCCGCAGGGCATTTATGAGTTCCTCGCTTTCCATGTCAAATAATTTTACTCCATGGATTCTATAAAATTATTCTGACTTTTTTCACTTTCAGCGACTTTGTTGTAATGGTTGTAATATTGGAAAAGTTTCTCTTCAATTTCTAGCCCTTGTAGTTTACTGATGAAGCCAGAATTTTTTAAGGCCTCAAAACCTGACAAATCAATTCTAAGATATTGCTCACCGAGAGCACGTACCGCTAGGGTCAAGGTGTCTAACGCATACTCCTCTAAAAACAGGTTACGAATAAAGGCCTCTGCCATGCAATTAGAAAACTTCTTTAATGCTTCAAATGATCTCGTTAAGGTTATCGCGCGAGCTTGCAGATATAACGATCTGAAAAAATTTAACTCAGCAGACTTCAGTACTTATAACTGGGATATGCATAAATTGGCCGGAATAAACTACGCGGGAACTAACGCTTATCATTTATGGAAGACGTTTACAAGAAATCAGTTGAGCTTCACAAAGAGATGCAGGGTAAGATCGAAATGGTCAATAAGATACCAGTCGATTCTAAAGAGAAACTATCGTTAGTCTATTCTCCAGGAGTTGCCCAACCATGTCTAGAAATTGAGAAAGATCCCGAAAAAGCATACGACCTTACCATTAAGGGAAACACTATAGCAGTTGTGACTAACGGTACAGCAGTTTTAGGACTGGGCGACATTGGCCCTTTAGCCTCCTTGCCAGTTATGGAAGGCAAAGCAATGCTTTTCAAGAGGTTCGCAGGCATCAATGCATTTCCGATCTGTATTGACAGCAAGAATACAAGACATATTATAGAAACCATCAGAAGAATTGCTCCATCATTTGGGGGAATTAATCTAGAAGACATTAAGGCACCCGAAAGCTTCGAAATCGAAGAACAACTTCAAGACCTTGGGATTCCTGTTTTTCATGACGATCAACATGGAACCGCTATTGTCACTTTAGCAGCACTTATTAATGCTTGTAAAGTTACAGCAAGAGAATTGACAGAGCTCAAAGTTGTCATCAATGGAGCTGGAGCAGCAGGAATTGCAATTGCTAAACTATTACGATGCTTCCATATTGACTCTCCACTTTGTCAATCTGTTAAAACCCTAATTGTTTGCGATTCCAAAGGGGCCATTCATCGATTTAGAAATGACTTGAACAAAGCCAAAACAGAGCTCTTAAAATATTCGAACTTCGAAGATGTTAAAGGAGATATTCATGATGTGATCAAAGACGCTGATGTATTCATCGGTGTTTCTAAGGGTGATGTTTTAACTCAAGATGATGTAAGAAATATGGCTAAAGACCCGTTGATCTTTGCCATGGCTAATCCAACACCAGAGATCATGCCAGAAGAAGCCTTTGCTGCTGGAGCAAAAGTGGTAGGCACTGGAAGAAGTGACTTCCCTAACCAGATCAATAATGTATTGGCATTTCCTGGAATATTCAAGGGTGCATTAGCGGCAAGAGCCTCCACTATAACTACAGAAATGAAGTTGGCAGCAGCTTATGCCATTGCAAATTCACTTGAGAACCCTACAACAGATATGGTTATACCTTCGGCTTTGGATACCTCCTTAGCTCAAAAGGTAGCAGATGCTGTACAAAAGGCTGTTCATTCTGAAAGGGAACTCGAAAAACAGATTGCTGAAGCCGAATCTAAGATGGGGAGTTAAATACTCCATTTGTCGTCAAGCAGATATATGTCAAGAACCAAATACGTGTGAGACGGTTATTTAATAAACTTTATTTATGAAAGCCATTTGGAACGAAACCGTTCTAGCAGAAAGCGAGGATACGGTTGAGATTGAAGGAAATCAGTACTTCCCTCAAGAATCTATTAAAAAAGAATATTTCAAACCCACTGACACCCATACTTATTGCCCTTGGAAAGGTGAGGCCAGCTATTACACAATTAAAGTAAACGGCTCCGAAAATAAAGACGCAGCATGGTATTATCCTGAAACCAAAGAGGGCGCTAAACACATACAAGGTTACGTGGCCTTTTGGAATGGTGTGAAAGTAGAAAAATAAAAAAAGCCCTCATTTGAAAATTCAAATGAGGGCTTTTTGGATATATAAAATCTTATTTTGGTGTCTTAACTTTTGGGAACTCCTTCTTAAAATCGATCCAATATTCCGTAACAGTATCTTTCATATCCTTTCTTAATAAGAAGATACCAACCAAGTTAGGTAGGGTCATCAAAGCAATAGCAATTCCTGATAGTGTCCAGATGATCGTGGTGTCTGCAAATGATGCCACAAAGAAACCAGCCACATAGAAAATACGATAGATCATAATGCCTTTACCCTTAGTACCAACTAAGAACGAAACTGCTCTATCACCATAATATGACCAAGAAATAGCAGTACTAAAGGCAAATAGTAGGAGTCCGATTGAGACGATATACTGTCCATAATCTCCAAGCCAACCTTTCGTAAAGGCTATTGCCGTTAGAGGAGCGCTATGCACCAAAGACTTTCCGTGGAAAGAGATGGAACCATCTACCGGTTTTCCATCTAAGATCTCAACAGTTCCTGTCAAGGGTGGCCCTTCAAAATATTCGTTAACTGATACATCTTCTGCAAGTGAACGAGCATTAATGATAGTCACTTCATTTTGAATAATACCATTCACGACTTCTAAATCTCCAGAGAAAGTGGGGAGCGATTCTCTGCCAGATATATGGCCTGCTAACTGAGCAACTCCAGCTTCGTTCTGATCGGTGTAATCATTACCAACTAGAATTGACATATCGATAGCATCGAAATCATTCTCATGTTTCTCTTGCCACGCACCAGAAGAAAGCAGTGTAAGACCTGTAATGGTACAAATGATTATAGTATCAATAAATGGCTCCAGAATAGCTACCATTCCTTCTGAAACAGGCTCTTTAGCTTTAGCCGATGCGTGTGCAATTGGTGCTGAACCTTGACCTGCTTCATTGGAAAATAATCCTCTTCCAACACCCTTATTGAATGCAAAGGCAAAAGCCGCTCCTAAGAAACCTCCACTAGCTGCTGTATCGGTAAATAGATTGCCAAAAATGGCTACTATCGAAGGGATCAGGTTATCGATATTAGCAAAGATAACAGTGAAACAACCTATGAAATATATGATGGCCATTGTAGGCACCAACTTCTCGGTTACAGCAGCAATTCTTTTAATTCCACCAATGATAACAATCGCCAGTAAAACTGACAATACAGCACCAGAAACCCATTGCTCAATATCAAAAGTGCTCTTAAGCGTAGAAGCTATACTATTGATCTGAGGCATGTTTCCTGTACCGAAAGAAGATAGAATAGTGGCGATGGCAAATACTACAGCTAACCACTTCATATTTAGCTTGTTCTTCATATAGTACATTGGACCACCTGAGAAAGAGCCATCTTCATTCTTTTCTCTGTATTTATGCGAAAGTGTAACTTCCACAAATTTGGTACACATACCAATGGCAGCAGTAACTAACATCCAGAACAATGCCGCTGGACCACCAATATGAATAGCCAAAGCAACACCAGCAATATTACCTGTCCCTACAGTTCCAGAAAGTGCGGTTGTTAGTGCTTGAAAGTGAGAAGTATCTCCTTCACTTCCTTTTCTATCGAACTTACCTCTAACTACGCCTAAAGCGAATTTGAAATATCGTATCTGTGGAAACTTCAGGTAAATAGTAAAGAACAAACCCACTCCCAATAAGACAAAAGGGAACCAGGGTGAACTACCGATATAACTATCGATTAACGAAAGAAAATCGTTGAGCTGCTGCATTTAGTAGATGATTTAGTTTTATGGATGATGCAAAAATAGGAATAATCCTTTCTGAACAAAGGTATATGATGCCTAAGGAACTATGCTAATGCTCTATGTCCGTAACCATTACTTTTTCCCATTTCTCCTGATGCATTTCTATCATTTTGAGATGCAGGGGATGTTGCTGGTAATATTCCTGATCTTCTAAATCTTTGAAATGGAAGACCACAGCATAATCATAAGTATTCTCAATTACATCTCTATCTGTATTTGCAGGACTTCCAGAATAAAATGCACGAACAGTTTCTATCTCTGCCAACTTTTCGCAATCTGTGATAAAGGCAGCTTTCTGATCTTCAGTTACATCCTGATTCAACCAAAAGTAAGCTGTATGAATAAATGGATTCTCTAAAACCGTGGCTTGGGTTTGACTTTCAGATTCATTCTTAATAACGCATCCGCTGAATATAACTAGTAAAAATAGAGATAGTAAGTTTCTCATAATCCTGAATTTTCATTCAAGATAAAGAATGGGAGTTACTTTTTCTGAGGAAACTTCATCCGATACTTTACATCTACATTGCCTTTTGAGATATTAAGTAATTTGGCCCGAAGCATTTGTTTCTTTAGTCCTTTGATGTAATCTGTAAATAGTACACCATCAAGATGATCATATTCATGTTGAATAACTCGAGCTGTTAACTCATCGAACTCTTCTTCATGCTTATTCCAAAGCTCGTCATAATAATGAATGGTGAGTTTTTCAGGCCTTAATACATCTCCATGTATATCTGGAATACTTAAACATCCTTCTTCAAAAGTCCATTCATTACCATATTCATCCAATATTTCAGGATTGATAAATGCTCTTTTCACACCCGAGATCTTTTGATCATCATCCCCCATTTGGGTTGAATCAATAACAAAAATTCGATGTGAAAGCCCTATTTGAGGAGCTGCTAATCCAACACCATTAGCATGGTACATGGTCTCGAACATGTTCTCAACCAATTCGGTAAGGTCCTTGGAATCTTGAGGGAAATCTTCTGCTTCTTTTCTTAAAATATTATCTCCGTATGCTAAAATCGGATAAATCATATGCCTTTGCTTTCCAGATAAGACTGTAGAATAATGGATGCGCTTATCTTGTCTACATTGCCTTTTTCTCTCCTGTCTTTCTTCTTCATTCCTCCAGAGATCATTGCATCCATCGCCATTTTGGAGGTAAATCTTTCGTCCTGCAAATAAACAGGTTTTTCCGGAAAGTGTTTCTTCAAAAGGTTCTGAAATTGACGGACATGTTTTGTAGCATTGGTATCCTGATTATTCAGATTCTTGGGCATACCCAATACTAAGGACTCTATCCCTTCAGACATGTCATAGTCTTTAAGGTATTGAATTACGTCTTTTGAATGAACTGTTTCTAATGGAGATGCTATGATTTGAAGAGGATCGGTCACCGCTAATCCTACTCTTTTTGTGCCATAGTCTATGGCGAGAATTCTACCCATTAATTACTTTTTGACAGATCTTGAAATTTCAATTTCACCAAACGCTCTAATTGTAAAGCTTTAGGGAAAAGGATTTCATTTTCAATTTTAGCATGGAGGATCAAGTCGTTTTCAAGCCTTTCCAATTCAGAATAAAGCACCTTGATCTGTAAGTCAGCTTCATCACAGTATGTAAAATTGTTAGTGATCTTCCTGAACCCTTCCATTTCATTATCATGAACTTCATGATCTAGAGAAAATTCTCTT
The DNA here is from genome assembly GCA_965661435.1 of Roseivirga sp. Lineage (GTDB taxonomy): Bacteria > Bacteroidota > Bacteroidia > Cytophagales > Cyclobacteriaceae > Roseivirga. Next base: position 29,783 of record CBFIDS010000136.1, on the reverse strand, counting down.
ACCGAATTCTTCTCCATCAAATAGAAAACTTCAGAACTAGGCACATCATCTTTTAAGAACCTGGAAAGATGATTCACGTAAGTAAAGAAAGTATCTTCTTCTTCATAGATATGCTCAATAAAGTCTTCTACAAAAAGTGGGAATATAGCCTTAAGATCTTCTGCTAACGCTTTATAACGAAAATCCACTTCAGTTAATCCATCAATTAATTGAGCTACATAAGGCATCCTTTTCTTAACAAACATAAAGTGAGCATGCTTTAAGTATTCAACCATCAACTCAGCAGGAAATGATTGTAATTGCTTTTGAGTGGTGCTACTATTATCATTGACCAACTCCATTGCCTTAAATACTGATTCAGTATTCAATCCTTGACTTGCACAAACTTGTTCCAAAGTCTCACTTTTGTAATCATAAAACTTAACTCCGAAATAGTAGAGCACAGAAGCTCTAATGTGGTTCTCCGAAACTATATCATTGATGGAACGTTGTAAGAAGTCTTGCATATTCTGGAGGTTTATTAAATTTAGCAATTTTGGAAATTAGAATGAACTTCCATTCAATATTTTTCCTTGAACACAAATGAAAACAACTCGTTAGAATCATACTATGACTTTTACCCATGTTTCTGTGGGTTTATCTATTTTTGCCGAATAAAATTTAACTCGTGGAGGAACACAAGAACTCTTCTTATCACATCAGACTTCCCATCTTATTAGCCATTGCTCTAATTGTTGGAGTATTACTTGGATCTAAATTTGGAGAACCTGAAACCGATGAAAGGTATAAAGGCTCAATTCAAAAATTTACTCAGCTGCTGGAGTACATTGAAAATGACTATGTCGATTCGATCAATACCGCAGACCTGCTGGAGGAGTCAATCCAGAATATGTTGGATAAACTCGATCCACATACTGTATACATCCCACCTAAAGATGCGGAATTAGCTCAATCTCAATTAAGAGCAACTTATGACGGTATTGGAGTAGAGTTCAATATTCTGAGAGACACCCTCTATGTAGTAGCTGTTCTTAATGGTGGTCCGTCAGAAAAAGCAGGAATATTATCTGGGGATAAGATCATTTCAATTGAAGGGGAAAATATTGCAGGCATCGATCTTACTAATAGAATGGTATTTGACATGCTTAGAGGTCCAAGAGGTTCAGAGGTGACTGTTGGTGTAGTCAGAGAAGGTGAGGATGAAATAGTAGACTTTGATCTGACAAGAGGAGCGGTTGCACAAACTTCTCTTGATGCCAGCTATATGGTTGACAATGAGATCGGTTATATCAAGGTGAATCGTTTTGCAGAAACTACCTATGACGAGTTTCAAGCAGCTTTGTCTGACCTGAAAGAGCAGGGCATGACCCAACTTATCCTCGACATTCAAAACAATGGAGGCGGGTACATGAGTGCAGCAATTGGTATAGCCGATGAATTCTTAAAAGAAGGTGAATTGATCGTCAGTCAGAAAGGACAAAGCGCTAAATACGATAGTAAAGCTGAAGCAACGGACAAAGGTCAGTTTGAAGAAGGGGCACTTATGGTATTAATCAATGAAAACTCGGCATCGGCAAGCGAAATTGTAGCAGGTGCACTGCAAGACCACGATAGAGCACTGGTCTTGGGAAGAAGATCTTTTGGAAAAGGTTTAGTTCAACTTCCATTCGACTTAAATGACGGTTCTGAATTGAGAATGACCATAGCCAGGTATTACACGCCTAGCGGAAGATCTATTCAAAAGCCATATGAGGATGGAGAAGAAACCTATAATAATGACTACTACGATCGCTACCGATCTGGAGAGTTATTCTCTGAAGACAATATAGAATTCGATGAAGACCTCTCATATCAAACATCTAATGGAAGAACTGTTTATGGAGGTGGTGGTATAATGCCAGATTATTTTGTAGGTCTAGACACTACTTCTAATGCTTCTTATGTCAACCGACTCGTAGCTAATAATAGTATTAGAGAATATACATTGGATTACAGAGATAATCATCCTGAGTTAAAAGAATTGGGAGTTGATGGTTTCTTAAAGGAATTTGAAGTAACCGAAGACATGCTGAATGAACTGGTAACTCTAGGCGAAAAGAATGGCACAAAATTCAACCGAAGGTTGTATGAAGAATCTAAAGAACTTCTAAAGAACCTGGTCAAAGCACGTATCGCTCGAGAGATATTTAATGACGATAATGCTTTTTACAAAGTCTTTAATGAGACCAATGAGGTCTACAAAGAAGCTGTGAGTATTTTTATGAACCCTGCTAAACTCAAAGAAAATTCTAACAATGTACTCTTACAGAATATGTAAGAAATAAAGCCTTATTACGTTCCTTGAAAAAAGGTCATTTATGAAAATCATTTTCTCAAGCTTGATTTTACTCTTAAGCTCACAGCTTTTTGCACAATCAGAATTAGAAAAGGTCAATCATGATGTGTGGTATAACTTTATGCAGGCATATCAAGATTTGGATGCAAGTCTATTTAATCAGATCCATACGGACGATGTATTGAGAGTTTCTCTAGACAATGAGAACTTATTAATTGGTCAAGAATACAAGGACCTAAATTTGGAAAACTTCAACAGTTGGAACCAAGCCGGGGTTAAACAAAAGATTGAGTTCAGTTTTCACAACAGAGTACATAAAAATGGTTGGGGCTATGAAACTGGCATCTACAAGCTGACACGCTATTATGCAGGTCAGTCAAGGTCTACATATGGAAAATTCAATGTGACTTTGAAAAAAGTTAATGGGTTTTGGAAGATCAAAGTGGATGCTGATACCAACGAAGGAAGAACATTAAATGAAAGCCATTTTCAAAATGGAAATATATTAAAATAGACAAAGTGTTATTTTACTGAATTACAGTGCTTTAAATGAAATATTAGGCCATTTCAATCATCAATCGACTAAACTTATCTATATTTGCTTAAGTGAAACGAGTATTGACCATATTATTCATAGCCGTTTATTTTGCATCAAATGCAGGGATCTTGTTAGGTCAGCATTTGTGCATGGGTAGGATAAGTGACGCTGCTCTGTTCAAGCAAGTTGAGCAGAAGTGCGGTATGAGTATGGAAATGCATGGCGACATGGAAGATTGTTGTGATGACGAATGGGTTTTGGAGATCATAGAAGATGATCAACAAATAACTACTGTTCAGAACGCACCTCTCACGAATTACCATCTTCTATATCAATCGTCATTTGCAGAATTGGCAATACTTCTCTTGGATTTTAATAATGATGTTGAATGCAAAAATTCAGACCCTCCAGATATTCAACAGCTCGAACTATATCTTTTTTATCACAGTCTTAAGCTACCTGCTGATTTACAATCCTAAGGTGTAGAAATACATCCTTCCTTGATTTTATTGCTTCATAATTGCGATAAAAAAATCATGAAGTGATGATTCTTATAATCACCTATGCTACTCAATTCGAGTACGAATCATTCATCTAAGGATTGTAAAACCACTTTAATGTTCAATAAACTAATTCATTTTTTCCTTTATAACCGATTGGTGACATTTCTCCTGTTGGTGTCTCTTATCGCCTGGGGAATTATAACCTCACCGTTCGATTGGTCTACTAGTTTACCTAAGGACGCTGTTTCTGTTGATGCGATTCCTGATATTGGGGAAAACCAGCAAATCGTTTTTACTGAATGGCCCGGAAGATCTCCTCAAGATATTGAAGACCAGATCACCTACCCTCTTACTTCTTCTCTGCTTGGACTACCAAATGTTAAGACCATTCGAAGTTCTAGCATATTCGGGGTTTCGTATATCTATATCATTTTTGAAGAAGATGTGGAATTTTACTGGAGCAGAAGTAGAATTCTGGAAAAACTAAATGCCTTACCGAGCAACCTCCTACCTGAAGGGGTTCAGCCATCTTTAGGCCCAGATGCAACAGCATTAGGACAAGTATTTTGGTATACAATTGAAGGTAGAGACGAAAATGGAAATCCTGCTGGCGGATGGGATCCTCAAGAGATCAGAAGCGTACAAGACTATACCGTTAAGTTTGCCCTAAATTCAGCTACAGGAGTTTCTGAAGTTTCATCTATTGGCGGTTTTGTAAAGGAGTATCAAATAGACATTGATCCTGAAGCAATGCAAAGTTTCGGAGTTACTATGGCCGATGTAACCAGAGCGATCAAGGATAGCAACATAGATGTAGGTGCTAAAACGCTGGAGATCAATCAAGCTGAATATTTGGTAAGGGGCCTTGGTTATGTCAAATCTCTAGAAGATTTGGAAAGCGCAGTGATCAAATCTATTGACAACACACCCATACGGATCAAAGATGTAGCAAAAGTAGGGATTGGGCCCGCCTCCAGAAGAGGAGGATTAGATAAAGCTGGAGCTGAAGCCGTGGGAGGTGTAGTCGTAGCCAGGTACGGCACAAATCCTTTGGAGGTAATTGAGCAAGTAAAAATCAAGATCAATGAAATATCTGAGGGCCTACCATCAAAGGTGCTGACTGATGGTCGAATGTCAAAATTAACAATTGTGCCTTTTTATGACAGAACGCAGTTGATCAATGAAACCATAGGCACCTTAGAAGAAGCTTTAACTCTTGAAATAATCATTACAGTGATCGTCATCATTGTAATGTTATCTAACCTGAGGGCATCTATCCTAGTATCGTCACTCCTTCCAATTGCTGTATTGATGAGCTTTATTGCGATGAGATACTTTGGTGTAGATGCTAACATAGTCGCCTTATCAGGAATTGCCATCGCTATAGGTACAATGGTGGATGTAGGAATAATACTCACTGAAAATATAGACAGACATTTAAGGCTGAATAAAGATCAAAGAATAATAGACCTCATTTATGAAGCGAGCAAAGAAGTTGCTCCTGCTATAATTACAGCAATTGCGACAACTGTGGTTAGCTTTATTCCTGTTTTTGCCTTGGAGGCAGCAGAGGGTAAACTTTTCAGACCACTGGCCTACACTAAAACCTTTGCTCTGATAGCCGCGGTTCTTGTCGCTATTTTGATCTTACCTACCTTAGCCTATTGGTTTTTTGGATTTCAACCTAAAAACCAAAACCTAAAAAAGGCAATCAATGCATTTGTCCTACTTATTGGTGTCTATTTTGCCTTTCTAACTCAATGGTTAGCAGCCGTAATTCTTATCGCAATTGGGGCTTCTAATTTGATTCAACTCTTCAGAAAGACGACTAGAAAATACCTTAAGCACATTCCAATTATCATAACACTCGTAGCTGTCTCTATATTATTAGCGAAGGAATGGATGCCTTTGGGGGTTAGTGGGGGTTTGATGCTGAACCTCTTATTTATCATGCTTTTGATCGGTCTCACTCTAGGCCTATTCAAGATTTTTATCAAAGTTTATCCTAGGCTACTCAATTGGACACTCGAACATAGAAAAACTTTCTTGCTCATCCCTTCTTTCATTGTGCTTTTTGGTATTACCATATGGCAAGGTTTCGATCGTGTATTCGCCTTTGTCCCAAAAATATTGGGGGACCAAGTAGAAGGGAAAGCTCTGTATCAAAGCTTAAACAAGAGTTTGCCTGGTATAGGCAAAGAATTCATGCCTTCTCTGGACGAAGGAGCCTTTTTATTGATGCCAACTTCCATGCCACATGCCGGTGTAGACCAGAACCGTGAAACGCTACGTATGCTTGATATGGCAGTCTCTGCTATTCCTGAAGTAGAATCAGTCGTTGGCAAATTCGGTAGAACTGAGAGTGCTCTTGATCCTGCTCCTACGTCAATGTATGAAAATGTGATCAATTATAAGAGTGAATACAAAACTGATCCTAGTGGTCGAAGGCTTCGCTTTAAGATTGAAAATGGTGAGTTTGAGAAAGACAGTCAAGGTGAATTGATCCCCGATCCTAATGGGGAATATTTTAGACAGTGGAGAGATGAAATCAGATCTCCAGATGACATCTGGCAAGAGATAGTGCAAGCAACTTCTTTCCCGGGCGTCACTTCAGCTCCCAAATTACAACCCATTGAAACTAGAATAGTAATGCTTCAAACGGGCATGAGAGCTCCAATGGGTATTAAGATCAAGGGGCCGAACTTAGCGGTGATCGAATCTTTTGGGCTTCGATTAGAATCAATTCTAAAAGACATCTCTTCAGTTAAACAAGAATCTGTATTTGCAGAAAGAATTGTTGGAAAACCTTATTTGATCATCGATTTAGATCGGGAAGCACTGGCTAGGTATGGGCTTTCAATAAGAGACGTCCAAAATTATATTGAAGTTGGTATTGGGGGAATTAAGCTGTCAACCACAGTTGAAGGAAGAGAACGCTATCCCATACGTGTTCGATATCCGAGAGAGCTAAGAGATGACCCGGAAGACCTCAGCCAAATATTGATCCCACTCGAGAATGGAGAAAACATTCCTTTGGGAGAAGTTGCCGATATCAATTACACTCGAGGGCCTCAAGTCATCAAAAGTGAAGACACCTTCTTAGTCGGATATGTGATCTTCGACAAGTATTCAGATGAAGCTGAAGTACGAGTAATCGAAGACATACAAGAGATCTTAGATCAAAGGATAAGAAATGGAGAACTAAATGTTCCAGCAGGAGTTTCTTATGAATTTGAAGGAACTTATAAGAATCAAGTAAGAGCAGAGGCAAGATTACAAATAGTGATCCCTATTGTACTAATGGTGATCTTCCTCATTCTTTATTTTCAATTCAAATCGGTTCCTGTATCACTAATGGTCTTTAGTGGAGTTGCTGTTGCTTTTGGAGGCGGATTCTTAATGCTCTGGCTTTATGGTCAGGATGGTTTCCTCAATTTCAATCTTTTAGGAACAAACATGAGAGATCTATTCCAGATTCAATCTGTAAACCTAAGTGTAGCGGTATGGGTAGGTTTTATTGCCTTATTTGGAATTGCCACGGACGATGGGGTATTGATGGCCACATATCTCGATCAAAGCTTTCAGGGAAGTACTCCTAAAGATAAGGCGAGTATTAAGGCTAAAGTGATAGAGGCAGGAATAAAAAGAGTCAGACCATGCCTAATGACAACAGCCACTACCCTTTTAGCACTTATTCCCATCCTCACCAGTACAGGAAGGGGTTCGGATGTAATGGTGCCAATGGCTATTCCGTCATTCGGTGGTATGCTAATAGCATTGATCACATTGTTTGTGGTTCCCATCCTTTACTCTTATCACAAAGAATTTCAAGCCAAAAGAATAAGATCTAATGAAACGAATGAATAAAACCATAGCAATCTTATTAACCCTTAGTCTATTTGGTTGCCAATCTCAGCAAACAGCTGAACGTGTAGACGTTCAAATTCATGGTAAACTCAAAGAAATCATGATGCAGAATCAGCTTCAATCAAGAATTGATCTCAATGAGATAGAGTTAAATTCCAAAAGATATGGACTTGGCGCCTTGGCGGGCCTTGAAGGAGAAATAATGATATTGGAAGGGAAACCTTTTATTTCAAAAGCGATTGAAGGTCAAGTCCTCATGGAAAGTTCTCGAGATTATGGGGCAGCTCTTTTAGTTAGCTCTGAAGTTGAAGAATGGACCACCACGAATCTCAAAAGCTTGTCCGACCTTGGTTCTTTAGAAAAGTTGATCGAGGAAAAGGCAAAAGAAGAAAACCTTAAAACGGAAGGAATCATTCCTTTTATGATCAAGGGAAAGATCAACCGAATTGAATGGCACATTATTAATGCTGTAGAGGCAACCGAAGCTAGTCATGAGGCTTATAAGTCATCTGGAAAAGAAGATGTTAGTAAAAGCGAAGAAGTAGAAATCTTAGGGTTTTTCTCTAAAAAACACGAAGGAGTTTTCACACATCATGGTAGTTTCCTTCACCTTCATTTCATTAATAAAAACAGAACTATAATGGCCCATGTCGATGAACTGATGTCTCAAAATGAAGCACAACTCTTTTTACCTAAATCCCTTAAACAATGAAAAGGCTTTTAATAGGCATATTATGGGTTTACACAGCTACTCTTCTTCAGGGGCAGTCGTTAGAAAACTTATGGCAAATGGCTGCTCAACAGAATCCTTCATTGAGAGCTGAGTTCAATCAGTATTTGGCGGCTTTGGAAAGAGTTGACCAAAAAAAGGCATTGCCAGACCCTACGGTGGGCTTTGGTTATTTCATTTCTCCAGTTGAAACCAGAGTTGGTGCACAGCGATTCAAACTCTCTCTAAGTCAGATGTTTCCGTGGATGGGAACACTAAAGACCAAAGAAAGCCTTGCCGCAAAACAAGCCCAGATTCAATTTACAGAATTCACTGATGCTAGAAATCGACTTTTTATGGAAGTATCGGAAAGCTGGTTGGCTCTTTCTGAATTGACCCAAATCATTGAAGTCCAAAAGCAAAACCTTAGACTTCTAGAAGGATATCTGCCTATTGCCAAAACCAAATACGAATCTAACCTTACCACATTAGCAGACCTATTAAGAATAGAGATACGGATCGAACAAGCTTCGACCGATTTGGAACTTCTTGAAATGAAGAAAAAGCCCATCTTGAGTGATTTGAATACTTTTCTGAACAGAAATGAAGATTTAAACATAGACGCCTTTTATGTTAAAAACACAATTGATTCGGATTCATCTTCACTCGATTCTGCTCTTATCAACAACCCCAGGGTAAAAGCTAACCTACTAAAAGTAGAAAGCTCAGATCTTCTGATTGAATTATCTGAACAGCAAAGGAAACCCAATATCGGACTAGGATTGGATTATGTATTTGTGAGCAAAAGAACTGACATGATAGTTAATGATAATGGCAAAGATATATTTATGCCTATGCTTTCTGTTAGTCTCCCTGTCTTTGGGAGAAAAAATAAAGCTCAAAAACGAGAGGCAGAACTCATTAAAGAGGGTATTGAAATAAGGACTTCTGCTATTGAAAATGATATTAAAAATCAGTGGACTCAGGCCGAATACCTAGAAAACTCTTCTGATACACAATTAGCCTTGTATGACAAGGAAATTAGGAACACACAATCTTTATTGAACGTCCTAACCAGTGAGTACAGTAATAACAGTAGCAACTTCGAAGAGTTATTGATCACTCAGCAAAGACTTCTTCAACTCCAAATCGCTCAAATCAAAGCCAAAACTAATGGACAAAGAGCGATCATTAAAAAGAAATATCTAATAGGAACCTTTTTTATCAACTGATCATGAAAAATCTTAAACTAATAATTCTCATCAGCACTATAGTTCTCTCTTGTGAAAAACCACAAGAGGAAATTAAGGAAATCACAAGCCCTGCAAAAAATGAGAGTGCAATGCCCAGACTTTATACGAATGAGCAAGGGGAAACCTTTATGTCTTGGGTTGAAACACCTAAAGAGGGTATGGCCCAACTCTATTTTTCAAAATTAGAGAATGGCTCTTGGCTAGCACCTCAACTAATCGCTGAAGGCGACAATTGGTTCGTGAATTGGGCAGATTTTCCATCTCTGATAGAAAACCAAGGCCATATGGCTGCGCATTGGTTACAAAAAAGTGACAAAGGCACCTTCGATTATGATGTGAGAGTTTCAATGTCTGCCGATGAAGGTAATTCTTGGGAAAATTCGTTCATCCCGCATAAAGACAGCATAGCTGCTGAGCATGGATTCGTTTCAATGCTACCACTAAAGAACAAACAGACCTTTGTGACATGGCTAGATGGCAGAAATACCAAAACGGGCGAAATGTCAGATCACTCTGGTCATGGGGGAGGCCCCATGTCACTCAGAGCAGCCATTTTCGATAATGAAGGAAATACCGTTTCAGAGTGGGAATTGGATGATAGAGTATGTGATTGTTGTCAAACCACAGCTGTCGAGACAGATTCAGGTATTACTGTGATATACAGGGATAGATCTGAAAATGAGATAAGAGATATGTCAGTGGTTCGATTGGTCGATAATGAATGGACAGCACCTACTCCACTAAAAGTTGAACTCTGGGAGATGCCTGCTTGTCCAGTTAATGGACCTTCAGCCAGTGCGCTTGGAGACCATATGGCTGTTGCTTGGTTTATGGCTAAAGGGGGAACACCTGAGGTCAAATTAGCTTTTTCCGAAGACGGAGGAGCAAACTTCAAAGATCCAATAGTAGTAAGCCAAGGAAATACTTCTGGTAGAGTATCAACTACCATGTTGAATGATGGCACATTACTCGTCAGCTGGTTAGAGAGCCAAGGTGATACCGCTCAAATAATGTTGGCTAAATACGACAAAACTGGAGCACTTCTCAAGAAAACGATGGTTGCACAAAGCTCAGCCTCAAGAGCCAGTGGATTTCCAACCTTAACAAGTAATGGTGATGATGTTTATATCGCTTGGACACAGGCTGATATCCAAAAAGAAATAAAAACAGCAAAAATTAATCTCTAGACATGAAACTTGAGAAAAGCACAATTTACATCGCCTTAGGAACTTTGATCATAGGACTGATCTTGGGGTCGATTTTATTTGGTGGAAAAGAAGCCAATTCTGAAATGAGCGAATCAATTAGCACTGTGGAAGAACATGATCATTCTGGTGAAGAAATATGGACTTGTTCTATGCACCCTCAGGTTCGTCAAGCAGATCCAGGCTCTTGTCCTTTCTGTGGAATGGATCTAATTCCTGTAGCTGAAGAAAATGAAAACCCTAGGGTATTGAAAATGTCTAATGCGGCTTTAAAATTAGCCAATATCCAAACGTCAATTGTTGGGAAAGGAATTGCAAAATCCAAAATCACACTGAATGGTAGGATCAAAGCCAATGAAGGCCTGATACAAACACAGACTACTCACTTTCCGGGGCGAATTGAAAAGCTTTATAAAAACTTTGAAGGTCAGGAAGTTAAGATCGGAGATAAAGTAGCATCCATCTATTCACCAGAGCTATTAGCAGCTCAAAACGAACTACTCGAAGCCAAAAAGCTTTCTGACACCAATCCTGCACTTTTAGAAGCTGCACGCAACAAACTTAAATACTGGAAGCTCACGCACGATCAGATCCATCAGATAGAAGGCTCAGGAGAGGCCATGAGAAACATCGATCTACTGTCTAATTATAAGGGTATCATTACTAATAAAATGGCGAATAATGGCACCCACCTAATGGAGGGACAAGCCCTATATGAATTGTCAGATCTTTCTGAAGTATGGGCTGTATTTGAAGTATATGAAAAAGATCTAGGTCTGATCAAACTTGGAGATAAGATCGAATTCAAGACTAATGGAACAAATAAAACTTTTCAAGCCAAAGTAAACTTCATTTCGCCCAATGTAGATGCTAATAAAAGAGTCATTGAAATTAGAGCCGATGTTGGTAATTCAAGCGGACAATTAAAACCAGGCATGTTCATTGAGGCGGACTTAACCAACGAACAAAATTCTGAGCTGATAATCCCAAAATCAGCCATTTTATGGACTGGAGAACGATCTGTGGCTTATGTAAAATTACCTAACAATGAAGGATTTGAACTAAGAGAAGTTAAACTGGGACGTTCATTTGGGGATAATTACGAAGTTTTAGAGGGTTTAGAGAAGAGAGAAGAGATAGTAACTAATGGAGCATTCACACTTGATGCCGAAGCTCAGCTTAAAGGCAAGATCAGCATGATGAATCCTAGTGAAAACAATAAAAATACTAATGATGTAGGCTTCACAGAGGTAGAACTCTCAACTCCTTTAGAGCTAGGAACATCAACATCCAGTCTATTCAAAGAGCAACTGAATTTTCTGCTTTCTGAATACATAGTACTAAAAGATGCTATGGTTGAAGGACAATCTCAAAGTATTAGACAAGCAAGCATAAAAACTGCCCAAACATTAGATCAAGTTGATATGACTTTACTTGAAGGTGAAGCACACATGCATTGGATGGAACTCTTAGAAACGATGAATAACAGCCTTGGAGTGATTAAAAGCTCCAATGACAGAGAGTTGCAAAGGCTTCAGTTCATCAATCTTTCCAAGGCCGTGATCAATTCGCTGAACTCCTTCGGTATTATTAGCAACCAAACATTATATGTTCAGTTTTGCCCCATGGCAAATAACGATAAAGGTGCTACGTGGGTATCCTTAGAGGAAGAAATCATTAACCCCTATTTCGGTGACATGATGCTTCATTGCGGAAATATCGAATACACAATTGAAAACAATTAATTACTCAAATAAATTAAAATGAAAAATCTAATTATTCTTTTTGCAATTACACTATCTATCACTTCATGTGGCTCAGGAAATCAAAATGAAGGAGAATCTAATTCCTCTAAGGAGTTGTCTATCTCAAATGCTAACAATATCGAATCTTATTTAGCGATAAAAGACGCATTGGTAGCCACCAACGCTAGCGAAGCTAGCAAAGCTGCCAAAGCATTTATGACTAAGAATGAAGATGACCAGCTTTCATCTTCATTAGAGCAAATTGCGAACGCTCAAGATGTCAAGGAACAACGTGCGGCTTTTGAAACTTTGTCGATGAAAATGTACGAGATCATGAAAGCTTCAGAAGGAGAAATGATTCTATATAAGCAGTATTGCCCTATGGCATTCAATAATAAAGGGGCATTCTGGCTAGCTGCAGAAAAGGAAGTGAACAATCCTTACTTTGGTGATCTCATGCTTCATTGTGGAAGTGTTCAGGAAACGATAAATTAACTGAAATAATGAATTCTTCTACCACTCTTGATTTTTAGGATTTTTTCTAGAAGAATTGAAACCAAAACCACTTCTTCAGTGTTTTTATTCTAAATGTTTTGGCAGTAACAATTTTTTATTTTTACTTCAAAAGCAGAAAGAAATTAAAGAAACCTAGAGGTTCCAATCCTCTGGTATTGTGTGTGTTTATTGGCCATCCCGATTAGTCGGGATGGTTTTTTTTTGCCTTCACTTAAAACGTGTCAGGTGAGTGCCATTTAAACGAAAGAACTTACCTAAACATGAACTAATTCTTATTTTCGCTTGTACCTTCTCAAACTGATACTATGAAATACCACATTGTACTATTTTTATTTCTAATCATTCTAAGTTCTTGTTCTGAAACCAAGGAAAATAAGGAGCAGGGGCCTTTATCACAAGCACAAAAGGTTATTGATGAATCCATATCTTTTCATGGAATGGAGAAAATGAACAACTCTGGTTTTAGCTTAGACTTCAGAGACATGTCATATTCATATGAAATGAAAGATGGCATGTACGAATATATTCGAAATCAAACAGACTCCTTAGGCCAAAATGTTGTGGACGTTCTAACAAATAACGGACTCATCAGAACAACTAATGGTGAAGTTACTGAAGTCGAAGACGAAAAACGAGCAGCTTATGCCAGGTCTGTAAATTCAGTTATTTATTTCTTCAGATTACCCTTTGGCTTGAATGACCAAGCTGTGATCAAAGAATATCAAGGTACTACGGTTATAAAAGAAAAGGAGTACCACGAGATTAGGGTCACTTTCAAACAATCTGGAGGTGGGGAAGACTTCGATGATATCTTCTTATACTGGTTTGATGTAGAGGATTATAGCATGGATTTCTTGGCATATCTATATCATACAGATGGGGGAGGTATGCGTTTTAGAGAGGCTATTAACCCACGCAGAGTGAATGGAGTCCTAATTCAAGATTATATCAATTATAAGCCAGAAGATGAGACAATGGACATTAATGGAATAGATGAGCTTTATAAAAACGGTGAATTGGAAGAGCTTTCAAGGATCATTAATAACAATGTGGAAATTAACTTTTTCTAGCCTATGAAAAAGGTCAAGATTGCTGTTGTACAGGCCGCTCCCTCTTACTTAAACATTAAAGAATCGCTAATAAAAGTAGAAACTCTACTGGATGAAGCCGCTTCAAAAGGAGCAGCCTTAGTTGCCTTTGGTGAGACTTGGTTCACAGGATATCCAGCATGGATCGATTACTGTGATGAATATGCCAAGTGGGACTTTAAGCCAACCAAAGAAGTCTTTGCTCGAACTTACGAGAATAGTCTTAGCATAAAAGGTGCAGAAGTTCTGCAGATAGGCAAGTGGGCCAAACAGTTTGGGTTAACCATTGTCATGGGAATCAACGAAAAAGTTGAATCGGGACCAGGGAATGGAACATTATATAACTCCTTGATCACTTGGAACACCAATGGCGAAATAGCTAACCACCATCGTAAACTCATACCTACTCATACTGAAAGGCTAATTTACGGGCAGGGTGATGGTCAAGGACTAAAAGCTGTTGATACAGAATTTGGAAGAGTGGGTGGGTTGATCTGCTGGGAACATTGGATGCCCTTAACACGGCAAACCATGCACAATTCTGGAGAACATATTCATGTAGCAGTTTGGCCGAAAGTCCATGAAATGCTCCAAATTGCTACAAGATCTTATGCTTTTGAAGGAAGGTGTTTTGCTATTGGTGTAGGTCAGATCATGCGAGTAAAAGACATTCCAAAAGAATTAGGAATTCCTTCAGACTTAGCGGATCAACCTGACCATTTATTACTAAATGGAGGAAGCTGTATTGTAGGCCCTGATGGGCAATATGTCATGGAACCCGTCTGGGATAAAGAAGGAGTCTTTGTTCATGAAGTTGATCTTAGCAGATGTGTAGAGGAAAAAATGGCCTTAGATGTTACAGGGCATTACCAAAGGAATGATGTGTTCGATCTTAAGGTCAATAAAGCAAGAAAATAAAAATCCTGTGAATTGCCATTCACAGGATTCAATAAGTTTCGATTACATTTTACCTCTTACGGATATAAATATTGCCATTAGTAGTTTTCATCATCACCTCAGGTCCGCCCCCATTCAGGTTACCTTCAACCCAATTCTCATATTTTATATTAAATCCACCTTTATCGCTCTTTTCGGTAATAGGTTTGGCATCTTTAATCGAAAAAGAAGAGAAGTCAGTAAATATATCTCTGTTAGTTTTCATTTTAGTAGACATTTTAGTGCCATCTGGTACTGAAATATCTACATCTCCATTGTAAGTAGTAAATGCCATCGGTGTATCAGGGGCAACACTATCAAATGTGACCTTTATTGAGCCATTATAAGTAGAGGCTATAACAGAACCTGAAACATTGTTCAATGTAATAGGTCCATTATAGCTTTCCATGTCAAATTCTCCTTCAATACCTTCAATGTCTATATATCCATTATTATAAGCATCCGCTTTTACATCGAAGTTTCTTGGCACTTGAATTTCAAAATCAATCCTATCATTCCAGCCTTCGTTTTCAACTTTTACAATATTATTATTCTCTGATGCTTCAAAGTTGAAGCCTCCACTGCTCACCAATCTCATTCCACCTTCCGAAGAAGTTTCAGACACCTTTTTCTGGTACTTGGTCATTTTTACTTTCACTGTTGGCCCATCGTAAGCAACTACTTTTATCTTCCCGTTCCTGGTACTTACATCCAACGCACCTCTTTGACCGGGATTAGATAAAGGGATCTCTACCTCATGAGTCACTTCTTGATAATCAGCTACATCATTTGAACTTTTGTCAAGATCACCGAAATCTATATCTATATCCAGATCAAAGTCTTTCAACACACTCATTGCAGCTTCTTGAGCAATAGATGCCGCATCAACTTTCGGATTAACATTTACTTGAACATCTTGTGCCATCACTGAAACTGAAATCAATAACACCAATAATCCAAGACATAACTTTTTCATATTTTTCATTTTCGTTGTTTTTTTAATTTTTACATGATCTTATCCAAATTCTCTCGAAGCACTGTTTTCACATCATCAGGTGTATTTTCAGCATTTAGAATAGATTCAAATTCTTCTTTCGCTTGAGACTCCTGTAAGTCTACCATCAACTCTGCAAGAGCTACCTGTACCAAAGGCGATCTTTGTTGGGTAATACTTTTTATAAGACCTTCTCTTATCATTGGGTCTTGCGCATATTCTGCAAGAGTGGCTAGCGCTGCTAAACGCACATTGGTACTCTCATCGCTATTTAATGTTATGAACAGTGCATCAGTCACTTTCCTGTTTTCACTGACTATGCCATTGCTCATCTGAACCCCTTTTAAACGGGAGGTAACAGATTCCTCATCTAGCATACTCATCATCATCACCTCCTTCATATCGGTCATTTGATTACTCAAGTTTTCTAATTGTGAATTGTATACCGAACTTGTAAAGAGCTTTCCTATAACTAATCCAATTACTAGGACACCAAAGCCAAATGCCAACCTTCCTCTTCCTGTGGTAAAAATCAATTCTGAAATATGACTCATGAAATTACTGGAAGATCTATGCTCCAAGCGCTCTTGTTGCTTAGCCAATTGGGCGTAGAAGATACTACTTAAGTCTTCAGAGGGAATGAGCTCATCTGAACCCTGCATTTTTTCCTGTAGAAGAGTCATTGATCTCACTTCATCCATATTGATAAACCCTTTTTTCACGTAGCTATCAAATTCTTGCTTTCTAGCATCGCTGAGGGTCCCATCAATATATTCTGTGATCAATGACATATACTTTTCTTCCATGACCGTTATTTTTTCCTTTTTAAACAAACGTCTCCGTTCAATGTCTCTAAATCAAAGATTGCCCATAAGTAGTGCCCGCAACGAAAACAACCAGCAGTATCATTAAATATTTTAATTTCATTTCTTTATGGTTTAATCACCTTACACTCCATTTTCGAATAAGCTTCTTTCAGCGCTTTCAATGCCCTGAAGATCCTTACCTTCACAGCACTCTCCGAGATCTCTAACAGTTCGGCAATATCCTGATACCTCATGCCTTGATATTTACTCATCACTAAGATCTCTCTCTTGTCTTCGGCCAAAGTCTTCATAGCCGAATCCAACATAGACAGCTCTTCATTGGCTATTTTAACCTTCTCAGCATGATCATCATTACTGATGTATTTATCAGTTGTACTGAGGTCTTCTTTAAAGCCCCTCTTTTTTTCCTTTCTGTAATGATCCGCGAATAAATTTCTCGCCATGTGATACATCCAGGTAGAAAACTTACCGTCACCTTTATAAGTGTGACGGTACTTGATGATCCTCATGAACACATTTTGTACAAGATCTTCGCTAACCGCCTGATCATAGGTAAGCCTATAAAAGAACCCATACAATGGTCTATTGTAACGTTCAAATAAGAGCCCAAGCTTATCTAATTGGCCAGCCTTGACCTTTAGCATTAATGTGTTGTCTGAGATTGAATCCAATGCTTCGTCTTAAGAATTCAGTGGGGGGAACTTGACCATTTCGAAATGGTTACACACAATTTATAATTTATTTTTGAGTTCAATTTTAAGACACTCCAGCGCATAATGCCTTGCGCACAGACCTGCGTTGGCTGGTCGGCCACTTCTAAATACGCTAGTTCTATTATATTATGAAAATACAAATCAACCGATTAGTTTTTCTTGGCTTATAGCGCTCAATTAAGTCGTGCTTTAAAGAATTTTCATACTTAATTCATCTAACATTTTTTAAATATGTGAACTTTCATTCTTTGATTTAACGTTCTTAAACTTTAAATTCCATATCAAACTCGTTAAACAAATACCCTGATGGAACAAACAACAGAAGAACTACAAAAGAAAATCGATGAATTAAATTCACAACTTACTGGCGATATGTTCAACGATATGGACATCAAAGACCAGATCCACAATTTAAAAATGAAGTTAAACGGTGTAAAGCCGATGGATACTCAAATAGATTGTGTAGGTTGTGGCAGTTAAACTAAAAGACACACCATCTTCAACCTTAACCAAAGAGCCTCTATTGGCTCTTTTTTTATTTCTCTTATTAGGTTGTAATACTCAGAAAAAAGAGGAGAAACTCCCAACTGAAATCCCTTATGTAATGGTGTTAGGAACCGCACAAGACGCTGGTTATCCTCAAGGTGGAGAAAGAGATGAGTTTAAATTAATAGAACAAGAGAGAAGAGAAAGGACATACACTGTTGCTCTTGCTTTAGTAGATCCTGTTACAAGCAAACGCTATTTATTTGAAGCCACACCAGACTTCAGAGAGCAACTGGAGTTAGCTGACAAGCGCTCCAAAGCCACCAATTACCCTTTTGATGGTATCTTCCTAACACATGCTCATATGGGGCATTACACGGGATTAATGCATTTGGGGTTTGAAGCCATGAGCTCTAGCCAAACGCCAGTTTATGCAATGCCTCGCATGAAGGAGTATTTATCAAACAATGGCCCATGGAGTCAATTGGTGAATTTCAATAACATTGAGCTTAAGAGTCTGCAGGACTCTACTCATGTTTCCCTTGGCCAAAATATTGAAATCATGCCATTCACTGTACCACACCGAGACGAATACAGTGAAACGGTAGGCTTCAAAATCCAGATAAAAGAAAAAAGCATGGTCTTTATCCCAGACATCGATAAATGGGAAAAGTGGGACGTTGATATCCGAGAGGTAGTTAAAGACAATGATTACATCTTGATCGATGGCAGTTTTTATGCCGATGGAGAATTACCCGGTAGGGATATGTCCGTTATTCCACATCCTTTCACATCAGAAAGTATGGAGCTTTTCAAAGAGCTATCATCTGATGATAAAGCCAAAGTGTTCTTTATCCATTCTAATCATACCAATCCTATTCTAGACCCCAACAGCAGAGAGTTCAAGGAGGTACAACAAAAAGGCTTTAACATCGCACAACCTGAACAGGTCTTTACGTTCGATAAGAAGTGATTCGTTAAAAATCATCTCTTCACTTTGACTTTCAGGGAGATCAAGCACTTCTTTCTCATTTAGAGCGAAGCCCAGAAATCTGACGAACTAACTTATCATGTCATATCATGCTTAATCTCTGAATTTAAAATTTAGCTACCTGATAATCTTATGCAATCTTATCGCTATTTATTTCATTTTTCTGTGTTCTAAAAAGAGCTCACGATTTAAATGTCTCATTACTCATCCGTTATAACTCTAAGCCTAACGCATTCAATTAGTTAGTTTTTTTTGTACTAATAAAGTATTTTTTTGATTTTTACTTTGATTTATTACCGACCCTTCCTACATTCATTTATTCTCTAGAAAAGGAACTTCATCCTACTGCTTAGTAAAAAGAAGAACGAGCACACACAAAACAACTCTCAGTCATGTATACAACTGTCTTTGTATTTCTGCTCAATAACAGGAGGACACCGAAAATGCCTGAAACAAGTGAGTAGGTAGATTTTAATTAACAAATAATGAAAAAGCTTAGAATTTTATCTTTAATGTTAGTTATGCTAACAATGAGCACAGGACTCATTTTAGGGAATAACGACTGCAAATCTTCGCAATATGGACAAGGAAAGGCTGCAGTTCAGACAAACTGTGTTGTATCATCAACGGGCTTCCAATTGTTTGGCTCCGTTTTGTGGTGGGGGACTTTTGAAGATGGTATGGCAATGTGCTGCGTTTCTGTGATGGATTGTAACAAAACTTGTGATCAAACTAATGAAACAGTTTGCCATCCCGTTTAAACAAAAAAAAAGGATAGAAGAATTAATGCTTCTTCTATCCTTACTTCTTCTTGGTTCTTGTAATAATCAATCTGAATGGCTGAAGCATGAAGAAAACGGAAAAATCATATATATCTCAGAAGAAAATCTGAATGATAAGATTTACGAGGAAGAAATATATGATACTGTAGTTTTCAAACCAATCTATTTGCCAGATTCCATATTGATCGGGAATATTCAAGAAATAGACTACAATGATAAATACTATTTCGCACTAGATGGTCAAAATGAGAGAGTTTACCAGTTCGATAAAAACTGGAATTTCATCAACTTACTGGATAGTAAAGGAGGCGGACCCAAGGAATACAACCAGATCTTCAATATTAATGTGAATGATCAGTTTCTAATTATCAACGACTTGTGGCAAGTACTCCATTATGATGTAGAAACACTTGATTTTATCTCTTATTATTCCAAAAATCATATGGGTTTTAAAACCTATGTTACCCAAGATTGTCATGTAATAAATCATCAGCTTAATTCTCCGATGGACGACACAGACTTTAATATCACGACATATAATTATGAGAATGATAGTATTGTTTATAGAAATCATAAAATAAGGCCGAGCTTTAGAGAATTCACTTTTTCACAGAAGAATCATTTTTACAATAATGGCTTGAGTGAATTCTTTGTTTTGCCGTATAATGACACTATCTACAAAGTACAAAAAGGAGAATTTAGTATCCATAGGATTATTGATTTTGGAGAATTTAAGCTTAACACGTCTAACTTAACCGGTCAGGTCACTGTTAAGGACATTTCGAGATCGGGTAAAGCTTTTTTTGTTGGAGACTATTTTGAAAACGAAAAGTTCGAGCTGTTTTCTTTCACTCTGGATGGTGACCGATTTAAATATCAAATAAACAAAAAAACAGGGATGGGTATAGGGTACTCTTCTTTAATGCAAACAAGATCTATATTTCCTATACCTGTTAAATATAATCTACTAAAGGAGAATTACGCCATATCTTTTAAAAATATTGAGGATGCCAATTTTGAATTATCGAGCATACTCTCGCGATCTGAAAGTCTGCCAATCAATTTAAAAAAGACACTAGATCATTTCGAGAAGAAACTGAAGAAAGCTTCAGGCCTAATTGTAGAGTATCAATTAAAAGAACAGTAAACAATCGTGAATGGGTTAACATCCATATTAGTTTTATCCCGAAAAATGTTAAACAAAGTTATTGACATTAAATAGGTCATTAAAATGAATAGGTTAGCAAATAGCTAAGAGCTTCCACAAAACTTAAATACAAAGACTACTAATAACCAAAAAAGCGACCTCTTTCAAGTCGCTTTTTGATATCTATTCCATCTGACCAGTAGTCTGATGGGCCAATGGATAAAATTATCCGATAGCTACTCTTTTGAATGCAGAAACTGTCAATCCTTTGTTCACAGAATCTAAGTACTGCTGAACTGACTGCTTGTTGTCCTTCACGAAAGATTGGCTCAGCAAAGTATTCTCTTTGAAGAATTTCTGAAGCTTACCTTGAGCAATCTTATCTAGGATATTCTCAGGCTTGCCTTCTTGACGAGCTTGATCTTTTCCAATTTCAATCTCTTTCTCAATAACAGAAGCGTCAACACCATCTTTATCTAGGGCTACAGGGTTCATGGCTGCAATTTGCATACCTACATCTTTACCTGCTTCGCTTACATCGTTACCACCGGTTCCGTTCATAGCTACCAAAACACCCAATTTACCATTAGAGTGAATGTAAGATGCTACTTGCTCTCCTGACAAAGTCTCGTAGTTAGAAACCTCAAGTTTCTCACCAATCTTACCAATGTACTCAGTAACTTTTTCCTGAACAGTCAACTCACCAAGACTAACTGCCTTTAATGCTTCTAGGTCAGCTGGATTATTAGCGACTGCAGCATCAGCGATTTCATTACCTAAAGCCTGGAAATCATCGTTCTTTGCAACGAAATCAGTCTCGCAAGTAAATGAAATGATGATGGCAGAAGTATTGTCATCATTAGATCTCACAAAAACGCTTCCTTCTTTGGTCTCTCTGTCAGCTCTCTTTTCAGAAAGTTTCTGACCTTTCTTACGAAGGATCTCGATGGCTTTGTCGAAATCACCATCAGCTTCAACTAATGCCTTTTTACAATCCATCATGCCGGCACCGGTCATTTGTCTTAGTTTATTAACGTCTTTTGCTGTAATAGCCATTTTATGAATATTTAGTTTTTCAGTTCTGGTTAAAACAAAAATTGAACATCGAAGCGACTCCAATGTTCAATTTTATATCAAATTTCTATGAATTAATTAAGCTTCGGTTTTATCGGCTTTATCAGCCTCTTTTTTCTCCTGCTCAGCCTTCTCTCTCTCTCTATCCTCTTTGTCTACTTTTCTTTGAGACAAACCTTCTTCAATCGCTTTACCAAAGGCTTTGGTTATAATCTCAACAGACTTAAAAGCATCATCATTACCTGGGATAGGAAAATCTACTGCGTTAGGGTTAGAGTTAGTATCGCAAAGTGCAAAAACAGGGATTCCTAATTTCTTAGCTTCAGCAACAGCAATATGTTCTCTCTTTACATCGATTACAAAAAGTGCAGCTGGAAGTCTAGTTAGGTCTTGAATACCACCTAAAAGCTTTTCTAACTTAGCTTTCTCACGTGTTTTCATTAACCTTTCTTTCTTAGCCAAGTTCTTGTAAGCTTCATCTTTCATCAGCTTATCAATACCTGACAATTTCTTCAATGACTTTCTAATAGTCGCGAAGTTGGTTAACATACCACCTAACCATCTTTCAGTCACGAAGGGCATGTTCAATCTTTGTGCTTCTTCAGAAACTAAAGCTCTAGCTTGTTTCTTAGTAGCTACGAACATGATCTTTCTTCCTGAACGGACGATACTCTTAACAGCGTTTGATGCTTCTTCGAGGCTGCTAAGGGTCTGATTTAGATCCACAATATGAATTCCGTTCTTCTCCATGAAGATATACGGAGCCATTCTTGGATCCCACTTTCTCGTTAAGTGTCCGAAATGAACACCAGCATCAAGTAAGTCCTTATGAGTTAATTTAGACATTTATATAAATCGTAATTTGTTCTTATTAACGTTTCGAGAACTGGAATGATCTTCTCGCTTTTCTCTTACCGTATTTCTTACGCTCGACCATTCTAGGGTCACGAGTCAAGAAACCTTCGCTTTTCAAAGCAGGTCTGAATTCTGCATCAGCTTCGCAAAGAGCTCTAGAGATAGCCATTCTGATCGCTTCGGCTTGACCTTTCAAACCCCCACCATCTACATTGATTTTGATATCAAAGTTTCCTTCTTGATCAACTTTCACTAATGGCTGCTTTACAACAATTTGCATTACGTCAGTTGCAAAGTAATCTGCAAGCCCTCTACCGTTGATAGAGATCTCGCCTTTTCCAGGTTGCATGTATAATCTAGCAACCGATGTTTTTCTTCTTCCTATTGTATTAATTACTTCCATTGAAAGCTTCTTATAATTCTACAACTTTTGGTTTTTGAGCCTCATGAGGATGCTCGTTTCCTTCATACACATGAAGGTTATGGAAAATGCTTCTTCCTAATCTGTTCTTAGGAAGCATTCCTCTAACAGCTCTTTCTACAAGAAGCGTTGAAGATTTAGCCTTTAATTCCCTTGGAGTGGTTTTTCTCTGACCTCCAGGGTAACCTGTATAAGAAAGGTATACTCTGTCAGTCCATTTTTTACCTGTAAGTCTTACCTTGTCCGCGTTGATAACGATTACGTTATCACCACAATCCACGTGTGGAGTAAAACCAGGCTTGTTCTTACCTCTTATCATTTTAGCCACTTCACTAGCTAATCTTCCCAATGTTTTAGACTCGGCATCTACCATCACCCACTGCTTATCTACAGTGGCTTTATTAGCCGAAATTGTCTTATAACTTAGTGTATCCACTTCAGTATAATTTATTGAATTTAAATACTTTATTCAGACCTTCCCTTAAAAAGGGACACAAAGATAGATGTTTGATTTTTCAATTCCAACATAGCCCTTTAAATAAATTGAAGATTTGGGCACTAGTATTTATTGGCTGTGAGTTGCTTATGCAAAACTCGTAGATCTTTCGGATAATGAGCTATTGCTTCTACCTTTTTATTCTGCATATCAAAAAACTCTAGCGCATAAGCATGAAGCGCTACTCTCTTTACTAAAGGCTGCTCATCTTGATCTCTGCCTAGTTTATATTTCTTTTTGATCTCAGACAAAAACAATGGTTTGCCTCCATAGAGCTCGTCATTAATGATAGGAGCATCTTTCTTAGACAAGTGAATCCTGATCTGATGCATTCTTCCTGTTTTGGGTCTACACTCAATTAAAGTATGTCCTTTATAGATCTCCAGTGTATTGAAGCTAGTCTTGGAATCTTTTCCTTGAGCTTGATCTATGATCACCATTCCTTTTTTTAAGGGTAGAATAGGCAAGGTGGATACTTCATTCTTAAACTCATGAATACCATTAGAAAATGCATGGTATATCTTTTCTAAAGTCCTTTTTTCAAATTGTATAGATGCGTGTCGATATGCCTCCTCATTTTTAGCAAAAAGCAAACAGCCAGAAGTCTCTTTATCTAATCGATGACATGCAAACAAATGAGGGTCATGTCTTTTTGCCAAGGTTTGAAGATCAATATCTCCTGTCCTGTCTTCTGTAGACGAAATATGAGCAGGCTTATTAATGACTAGAAAATCATTGTCCTGAAAAACTACTAAAGATTGAAAGTCAATTTTCATGAGTCAGATTAATCATCAAATGATTCAAGTTCCATCTGCTCGACTTCTAGTTCTTCTTCCATCTCCTCCATACTCTGGCCTATTGATAAGTTGAAACTAAAAGTGGATCCTTTACTAACTGCACTCAGAACACTCACTTTAGTATTATGCGCTTCAAGTATATGCTTTACGATCGCCAAACCTAGTCCGGTTCCTCCCATTTCTTTAGATCTTGACTTTTCTACCCTAAAGAATCTTTCAAAGATTCGATTCAGATGTTCAGGGGGGATTCCAATACCAGTATCCTTTACTAATACCTGCACCTTCTCACTCTTTACTTCAAAGCCAATTGTAATACTGCCTTTCTCAGTATACTTGATAGAATTAGAGACTAGATTGGTAATTACTCTGTAAATACGGTTGGCATCAGCATGAACGAAAATTGGATTTAAATATTCTTTATCAAATTGAATATGCAAATCCTTCCTTTCAGCTTTATTCTCCAACTGATCTATAACATCCGCAGCAACAGTTATTATATCAAAATGCTCAAAATGCATCTTGATCTCTCCTGTTTCAATTTGAGAAAGGGTAAGCAGGTCTTGAATTAAAATATCGAGGTTATCTAGACTTCTCGCTGCCTTCTTTAAGAATTTCTTGCGGATCTTTTTATCGTCAGCAGCAGCATCTAATAAAGTATGTACAAATCCTTGAGCTGCAAAAACAGGTGTCTTCAGTTCATGGCTTACATCTGCCAGGAATTCTCTTCGGAAAGCCTCTAGTTTTTTAAGGTCTTCTATTTCTTTATGCCGGTTGATCCCGTATTTATAAATCTCTTGATTAATCCTCTTTAGCGGATTGCTAGATGAATTCTTCTCTCCTTCTTCAATAAAGGAGAAATCCTTTTTCCTCATTTTATTAAGAACATTGTAGATCTCTCCAATTTCTCGAATCACAAGAAACTCGAAAGCCACATACACTAATAAGTAAGTAGATGCGAAGGACAAAAGCCCAGCCACTAAAAGAATTTGAGAATTCGAATCAGGGAGTAACGAGAGGAATGCGGTGGTGAGGATAGCCACTATTATGGCCAGAATAACTGCTACAACCCTCGAATTGAATTGCATGGCTAGCTGATTTCGAACTTATACCCTACCCCTTTAACGGTTGAAATATATCCGTCTCCTATTTTTTCACGCACTTTTCTAATGTGGACGTCTACCGTCCTTGCCAAGACATATACATCCGTTCCCCAAATATTTTGCAGAAGCTCATCTCGACTGTATACCTTGTTCGGGTTTTGAGCTAGGAAATAAAGTAACTCAAATTCCTTTTTGGGTAAAGTGAATTCAATTCCCTTAGCCGTTACGGTATAACTAGACCTATCAATGGTCAGGTCACCTGCTTTAACTTGAGGTTTACTTTTACTCTTGCTTTCCTTTCTAAAAAGAGCACTGATCCTGCTCATTAAAGCCCTTGGTTTAATGGGCTTTGTAATGTAGTCATCTGCTCCTGCCTCAAATGCAGCAACTTCAGAATATTCTTCAGCGCGAGCCGTAAGAAAAATAATGTGTGAATTAGACATCTCCGGTAGTTCTCTTATCTGTCGACAAGTCTCCACACCATCTTGCTGAGGCATCATGATATCTAAAAGAATTAACTCCGGACTGAACTTCTTGGCAATTGATAATGCTTTTATTCCATCTTCAGCTGTTTCTACCTCATAACCTTCTTTTTTCAGGTTATACTTCAGTAGTTCCAGAATATCCGGATCATCATCTACCACTAATACCTTAGGATTTTGCTTATTGGCCATGGCTTGAAATATTATTGACTCAAAGATATGTTTTTTACCTACATTGAAGCAAGGTCACAACAATACTTTACTCCACAATTGAAAGGGGGTGTTTCAAGTTCTCCAAGTTCATAATCTCTACATTCAAATAACCTACATATATCTTAGCTTGAATTTTGAGTGGTATCTTATTCAGATCGTCCGATAACCAAACCTTTATGGTATTATCTTCCGTAAATAAGCTGTCTTTTTTAATCATGGGTACCAATACTATAGCATTGATCTTTCCATATTTAGTCTTGAGCACCTCTTTGCCAGTATACTTAACCTTGAAAGGCTTCTCTTTATCATCAAAAAAGGTATTGATAGTAATAATCTGTCCTACCTTAAGATTATTGAAATCGATACATCTCAGATAATAATAACCACTGACCATGTCTTGAATATTGTCAGGGATTGCATGTTCAATCTTTTGCTCTAATGCTAAGGTCTCCTTATGGAGTTTGGCGACCGTAACAGTATCCTTATCATGATCAAAGTATAAGATCTCATTCTTCCTAAATCGACCTTCTTGAATATACCTATAAAATTGCTGAGGGACCAGCTGGGTTGTATCGTAGTAAGTACCCCAGTTATCCCTTACTTTGCTGAAGAATTCAAAAACTCCAACTGTCCTTGCATTGATATCCATTTTCCAAGTAGGCTTATCATTCATAGTATAAATGACATCGCTAACAGAAAACGTAGCTTCAGCTGCCCTGATAAAGCCCACTGTCGCTTTAAATTCTATCTTTTCTCCAGGCTCAAAAGGCCTTTCATCAGACAGCTCATATTCTTGTGCCTCTGCTGCAAAAGCAACAACTAAGGTTAATAGGATTAAGAGTTTTTTCATCTATTCTTTTCTACTCTTTTTCAAAGGTCGTACCAAAAATGGCTAAAGAGAAGGGAATCGCTTTTTCAAATCATTTAAATAGGTCAACAGGTCACCGTTATAATCTTTCTGTAATTCTCTTTCTAATAACTCCTGTTGACTATTATACCTAAGCATGGACATAAAGAAAGTGTTTTTAGGAGTTCTATCATCAAAGTAGCCCAAGTATCTTTGAGACTTGAACGTTAGTGTATCATAATTCGACCTGATCTCTTTTAAGGCCTCTGACTTTTCACTCATTTTAATTGATTCATCCTTATCAGCCACTTCTTTATATACGGAATCTAGGTGCTTAGCAGATTTCAACATATAGTTTTTAAACTTGACCTCATCATAAAGGTTATTTCGAAACTCATTGACCTGACTAGATCCCTCTCCATATTTATCTTCGAGAAACATAATAGCCCCTTTATCACCTATAAATGAAGCTAGATTTTCATTGAAAGTTACTGAGTCTTTTACAAAAAGAGTTCCATGAGTCAGTTCATGAATGATCAAACTTGCAAGATCACCTTCTGATCTATTGAGCATATTAGAAAGGACAGGGTCTTGAAACCAACCTAATGTAGACCACCCCCCTGCTGTTCGAATATCTACTTCCCACTCTCCCCCCTCTACCACTTTTTGCGCTTCTCTACGTGCTTTAGTCAAGTCGAAAAAGCCCTTGTATGGAACACTGCCAACTACAGGGAATTTCCACATCCTCGGTTGAAATGCGAACGGTCGACAGGCTGTAACTACATACATAGAAGGCTCCCCCTCCTGATCGTAGATCTTAGAATAGTTTTCTGAATAGTTGATCCCCAACTTTTCAAAAGCAAACTCCTTTGCTTCTAGAATAATTTTGACCTTCTCCTTTTGATCTTCAGTTGTAGTGGGAAGATCTAGGAACTCCTCAAGCGGAATTGCTTCGTTGACCACTCTCAATTGGCCTTTCAATTGCATCCATCCGTAATACACTAACTGCCGTTGCCAAAGCCCAAGGATTAAAAGAACAATCAACAGAACCAAACCCGAGTATTTCAAGATAATCTTGACCTTCATAGGTGCGTGAAATTACAAATATTATATGGTTGTGTATTGAAAGCTTTACTGCTATCTTCACACATTAAACACACATGCAATCTACTAGATACCCTATTAACATGAGCGAGAAAGACGAAAAATTAAAAGCATTACAACTAACTATTGACAAACTCGAAAAATCTTACGGTAAAGGTGCCGTGATGAGACTGAGCGATGACAAGGTGGTCGATTTACCATCTATTTCGACAGGATCCTTAGGATTAGATATTGCTTTAGGCATAGGAGGAATCCCAAGAGGAAGAGTCATTGAGATCTACGGACCTGAATCTTCAGGTAAAACAACGCTAACCCTGCACTGCATTGCCGAAGCTCAGAAAAAAGGCGGACTGGCAGCATTCATTGACGCTGAACATGCATTCGATAAGGCTTATGCCGAGAAATTGGGTATTGACACAGAAAACTTATTGATCTCTCAACCAGATAGTGGAGAACAAGCATTAGAGATCGCTGAGCATTTGATTCGTTCAGGGGCTTTAGACATCATTGTAATTGACTCAGTAGCCGCTCTTGTTCCAAAAGGAGAACTAGAAGGCGAAATGGGTGATAGTAAAATGGGTCTTCAAGCCAGATTGATGTCTCAAGCACTGAGGAAGCTAACCGGTACTATACATAAAACAGGATGTTCATGTATTTTCATTAACCAGCTAAGGGAAAAGATCGGTGTTATGTTCGGGAATCCGGAAACCACAACTGGTGGTAACGCTTTGAAATTTTATGCATCAGTTCGATTGGACATCAGAAGAATTGGCCAAATAAAAGAGAGTGCTGATAATATTCAAGGGAACAGGACTCGAGTAAAAGTAGTGAAGAACAAAGTAGCTCCTCCTTTTAAAGTTGTAGAGTTTGATATTATGTACGGACTAGGTATTTCTAAGTCTGGTGAGATCTTAGATATCGGAGTTGAATTAGGAATTGTAAAGAAAGCTGGCTCTTGGTTCTCATATAATAACGAGAAACTAGGTCAAGGAAGAGATGCTGTTAAAACTCTGATTGAAGACAACCCTGAATTATCCGAAGAAATTGAAAATAAGATCAAGGCTCATATTAGTGGCGAGGTTCCAGTAGAAACTGAAGAAGCTTAGGATTAATTAATCCTTTAAAGGAAAGGCTACCAAATTGGTAGCCTTTTTTAATGTCTAATATGAGATATTTATCACCCTGCCCTCATGGCCTCTACAGGGTCTAATCTAGCGGCTTTGGCAGACGGAATGATTCCAGAGACAACACCAATCACACTTGATACTACCACCCCAAGGAGAATGTTCTTCATGCTCAATGTTACGTCTAATGTTCCAAAAGGAATAAGCGTAAGCAAGAAGACAATGAGTACTCCTACTGCGCCTCCGAGCAAACAAAGGAAAACCGATTCAAAAAGGAACTGAAATAGAATAAAGTAATTCTTCGCCCCTAAAGATTTCTGAATACCAATGAGTTTAGTTCTTTCCTGTACCGAAACGAACATAATATTCATAATACCAAAGCCACCTACAAGAATGGCAAAGCCGCCAATTACCCAGCCGGCAATTCCCAGTACATCGAAAATCCCTCCTAGTGCATCAGCTATGGCTTCAGGTCTGTTCAAGGCAAAATTAGATTGTTCTTTTGGACGCAGCCCTCGAGCTTTTCTCAGCAGTCCTTCCATTTCATTCTGCAATTCGACCATTCCAATATCTTCTTGAAAGCCTTTCACCGCTAAAGATGGATTGATCCCAAATCGACTACCGATGTAATACAT